>CAVAHH010000177.1:0-4294 GCA_963588395.1 bacterium | reverse complement strand
ATTAACGCCTTGGAATACGGCGAGCAAATTTTAAAAACATTGTCTAAGGGTGCCTTTTTAACCACTGCTGCCAACGGTAAGCAAAACACCATGACCATCGGCTGGGGTAGCCTGGGCTTTAAGTGGGGCATGCCCACCTTCACCGTTATGGTACGTCAAAGCCGTTACACTAAAGAGCTTATTGATGCAAACAGCGAATTTACCGTAAGCTTCCCCATTGCAGGCGACTTCAAAAAAGCATTGGGTCTGTGCGGCACTAAATCCGGCCGCGACCTGGATAAGTTTACCGCTGCAGGCTTGACCTTAGCAGACGGGCAAACCGTGAACGTCCCTGTTATTGCCGGCTGCGGTCTGCACCTGGAATGCAAAATTGTCGACACCCTCACTATGAATGAGGAGGAGTTTGACAAAGAGTTGGGTGCAAAATGGTATGCCGACAAGGACTGGCACACCTGCTACACCGGCGTTATTACCGCCGCCTATATTGAAGAATAAAAAACTATGCAACAAAGAAAACACCCTCAATACCAAAAGATCCGGTATTGAGGGTGTTTTTGTTTACTAGTTATCTACGAATTTAAAAGGTTACGGGTGTGCCATAATAAGCGCACAGCAGAACCTGCTTCATATGTTCCTTATCAATTTTGCGCGGATTGGCGCCAGTGCAGGGATCAAGCACAGCGTTGGCGGCAATAGCATCTGCATGCTCATTAAGCACCTCTTCGCTGACACCGTTTTCCTTATAGGTCTGAGCAATACCCAGCTTTTGGTTAAGCACCTTAATCGAATCAACCAAAGAATTTGTCAGTTGGTCGTCTGTATTGCCAGGCAGTCCCAGGTAACGGGCGATTGCTGCATAACGCTCCTTGCATTCCTTAGCATTGAATTCAATGACGGCAGGCAGCAAAATGGCATTGCAGCAACCATGCGGAATGTGGAAGACAGCGCCAGTCTTATGTGCCAGGCTGTGAGCAATGCCCAAAAGCGCGTTAGAAAACGCCATACCAGCCAAACATTGGGCAATGTGCATTTTAGCACGTGCTTCCTTGTCGCCATAATAGCTGGCAACCAGATTATCATAAATTTCACCAATCGCCTGCAGGGCCAGCGCATCACTGAACTTGCTGCGCGCAGTGGCAACGTAAGCCTCGATTGCGTGTGTCAGTGCGTCCATACCTGTATGTGCCGTCAGCTTTTGGGGCATAGTCAGCGGTATATCTGTATCCAGGATGGCGATATCCGGAGTAATTTCAAAATCAGCCAGCGGATATTTAATATCAGTGCTATAATCTGTGATAACAGAAAAGGCTGTAACCTCGGTCGCAGTACCGCTGGTAGAAGGAATGGCTACAAAAATTGCCTTATTGCGCAGTTGCGGAATGGTAAACGGATCCTTGATATCATCAAAGGTTTTTTCCGGATGCTCGTAAAATACCCACATAGCCTTAGCCGCATCAATCGGCGAACCACCGCCAATAGCTACAATCACATCCGGCTCAAAGGCACGCATAGCCTCTGCACCACGGAAGACGGTTTCAATGGACGGATCCGGCTCAATGCCTTCAAACAGTTGAGTTTCAATACCAATACCATGCAGTATTTCCTCTACCTTTTGCAAAAAGCCGCCACGCTTCATAGAACTGCCACCGGTAAAAATCATTGCTTTTTTGTGACCTGCCAAGACCTTAAGCTCGGCAATAGCACCGGCACCATAATAAATGTCACGTGGTAAAGTAAATCTTGCCATAATGTGCACCTCCAAGTTAAATAACGATAGAAATAACATCAAGCTCCTTAGTAACACAGTATATCACTTTTGCAAAATTTGTGCTAATGAAAATTTTGTAAACTCAGTTTATTTTTAACAAGCATAGCAAAACAGCTGCTGCAGGCAAAAATGCCCGTAGCAGCTGTTTGCTATATGAAATGAGTATGAGCGATATTAAAATTCAAATTCCGCTGCCAGCATAAAAGTACGCGGATTGTTGAGCATAAACTTATTGGTCTGTCCCACCTGCGCAATCCAATGACTGTCATTAGTTACATTGTAGCAGGCTGCTGTCAGCTTCACAGGTACGTTGTTAATTTTGGTCTTGTGGCTGGCAAACAAATCCCAGGTAACATACGAGGGAATATCCAGCACCCTTGCGGTAGCACTGTGAACAAATTTACCTGTACCGGTATAGCTCAGACGGCTGGTAAAGCTGGTATCCTCATCGGGTTTATATTCAAGTCCCCAAATTCCGCTCCATTTTACCGAGCCATGAGTCGGCAGACCTTCGAATCTGGCGTCTGTCGTTCTTTCCTGCTTGGCACTCAGCCATTCAAAGCCACCAAAGGTGTTCCACTTATCTGCCAGCTTGGCATCAACATTAAGGTCAACACCCTTAAAGCGATTTTTACCATTATTGCTTACCCAGTACTTAGTAGGCTCCTTAGCATCATAGGTTTTGAGCTGATTGGGCTGGGTCATATCAAAATATGCTATGCTCCAGGAAAGATTTGCATTAGGCCTTGCTTTGATGCCGAATTCAGTATTTTTGAGCTTAGTGCTAGGCAAAAATTCATTAGCATTCAGTGCATTGCCACCATCAGGATCAACAAAGCTGCCACGATTTCTGGCAACAGACTGTGCTGCATAAATTGACAAGGCTTCTGTCGGAGCATAGGACAGGCCATAGGTTGGTGCCCAATTGCTATCCTTTATCCGGGTTCCCTTAGAATAATAATCACCATGACGACGCGCAACTGCAGCCACCAGCGTCAGCTTACCAACTTCAATTTTATCCATAAAGTTCAAGGTAACGTCAGTTTCCTCATGCTGTAAATTCTTTTTCAAAGAAGTGGATTCATCAGCGCCAAAAATCCCCGGATTAAAATGCAGACCGGTGTAAATATTACCAAAGGTTGCCAAATCCTTTCTGTTTTTACCAGTCTTATACATTTTGCGATGCTGACGGTCAATAGACACAGCAACATTATGCTTGGCCGCACCGGTCATAAAATCCCCCTTCAAGCCCGTCTGTAAATATTGATTTTGTATGTCAATATAATCTGACCATGGATAAGCACCATCGCCCATGACGTTACCGTTTTCGTCAATAGTAAACTCAGAATTATAAATAAAGCGACGCACAACCGTCTGGTTCATACCAGCATTGACAAACCAGTTAACATTCTCGCTCAGCTTCTTTTGATGGTTCAAGGTTAACATATAACCATTGCTGTCCTGATGCATTACATTTGGGTCATCAAGGCTCTGCTTATTATCAGGAGCAGACGGGAACTTGGTCGCAGATTTGTGCAGGGCAAAGCGACGCTCTGTACCCAACAGCTTTTGATCATAGTAACCGCCAAAAAGGTTGGTCTTGGTAGTTTCGCCTTCGTAGCTTATGTTAGCAAATAAATTTTTCTTTCTCTGCCCTGCGCCGGAAATAGCCAGGCCACCATCATCATACTGTCCGTAAATTCTTACGCCAATGTTGCGGTCCTTACCAAAGCGTTGGCTGATATCGATATACTCACCATAATCGCCGTAACCGCCAAAGGTCTGGGTGTATTTAATAAAATCCTTTTCTCCGGCACGCTTGGTATTCAAATAAATAGCACCAGGTGTCGCACCGGAAATATTACCGGCCTGAAAGGACGGAGTAGAACCATTCAAAGTAGCTGCCGGTCCGATCATTGCGTCAATACTGCCCACTGTATTGGTAATCGGGCCTGTAGCCATAATAAAGAAGCCCGGGATATTGTTAACAAGATAAGCAGAAGCATTGGTAGCAACGCCGCGAATAGAAAAATCCGTTTTTATAGGAGATGTACCTGTGCGGATAGCAGGAACGTTAGATAAAACTGTATCAAGATCCTGATTAGGCATCGCCATCTTGCTTACGGTATCCTCGGTAATGCTCTGCACAGTAAACGGTGCCTTAATTACAGCAGTTTCACCTAAAAGGCCCACTCTGGAGGAATCGTTATTAAAGCCTCCCGGCAAAGCAGTTTTGTGATTACGCGAGCTTTCTACCACCATTTCATCCAAATTGAAGGTTTCAATAGTTTCTGCCTGCGCCGTCATTGCTGACATTCCAAGAATAAGTGAACACATAATACTACTCAAAGTTAAAAATTTTTTCTTCGACATACTTATACACCTCATCCTTTACATCAATACTTATATTATGTGAGAGTACAGACAAACTTAATAAGGAACACAAATAGTCCTTTGCTGCTCCGGCAAATACAGCAGCTTAATTTTTAGCTTATAAATTTCTTCCAACGCGGTCTCAGTCAGTAC
>CAVAHH010000176.1:0-4309 GCA_963588395.1 bacterium | reverse complement strand
CAGGTGCAGGACCTGAAGCTTAGCATGCGTACTGACGCGGTTGGTAATGTGTTTTTGCGCCGTGAGGGAAAAAATACCGAGCTGTCACCGGTTGCCTGTGGCTCGCACTTAGACAGCGTCATCCACGGCGGTGCTTATGACGGCATGTGCGGCGTTGTGGGCGCGTTGGAGGCGCTCTACATGCTGCAGGATGAAGAACTGGAGCGCAGCATTGAGGTTATCATCTTCCGCGCGGAGGAATCGAGCCGTTTTGGCTATGCTACCATGGGCAGCAAGCTTTTAACAGGCAGTGCTACGCCTGAGCAGCTGAGCCGCGGCACTAAAAAGGGTGACATCAGCTTTATCGAAGCATTGCGCGCCTGGGGCTGCGATCCTGCTGCCTATAAGGATGCCATTATTGCACCGGGGACGTATCACAGCTTTAGTGAAATACATATCGAGCAGGGCAAGGTGCTGGAGCAGACGCAGCACGAGCTGGGTATTGTGCATAATATTGCCGCACCGACGCGTTTTAAGCTGCACATTAAGGGCGTAGCCGATCATAGCGGCGCTACGCCGATGGGAATGCGTAAGGATGCACTGGTGAGTGCGGCCAAGCTGATTTTGACAGTGAACAATGCAGCAACAGATGAAAAAGCCAACGGCACCGTCGGTACCGTCGGCGTTGTCGATATAGATCCCGGCTCTATTAACGTTGTACCGGGTGAGGTAACGTTGTGGGTGGACGTGCGTGGCGTAGATAAGGCCAGCATTGAGCGCACCTTAGCCTGTATCCGCCAGCAGGCAGAAGCAGTAGCTGCTGCAGACGGCGTAGAAGTGGAGCAGGAAATGCTCACCGCCGATAATCCTGTAGCCTTGGATGATAGGATGGCAGCGCAGAGCGAGCAGATTTGTGCGGAAAAGGGTATTAGCTTTTTACATATGAACAGCGGAGCGGGGCATGACGCTATGCATATGACCAAAATCTGCCCGACGACCATGCTGTTTATTCCCTGCCGCGCAGGCATCAGCCACAACCCTGCTGAATACGCCAAAAACGATGATATCTGTCGTGCTATAGAGGTTTTGGCAGAAATTCTGCGTCGCGAGGCTAATTGACAAACAGGAAAAAAATGCTATAATAAAAACAGAGATAGCCGATTGCGTTTGGTCGGCTTTCCCTGCAAAGTTTGAGTTTGAAGGAAGCCGCCGAACACATCAGGCGGTTTTTTTCATGCCTTTATTTGGAGCGATACGATAGAATCAAAACTACGAGAGTTGCAAAGCCAATCATTAACTGAAGTGCTTCAAAAACTGTCATAGCATCACCCCGCTTTCCGGCAGGAACCGACATCGGCTATCTCTAGCGAAAATTATATCATTTTAACGTTCAATATGCAAATATATTTTTACACTCCTGTGCCGTCAAAGCAGGGAATGAAGTCCTCGCAGGCAGCGCCACCCTCCTGCACGAAGCCGTCCTCGATGCTGCTTTGCATCAGGTAGGCCTCCAGAGCGCTGTATTCGGCATCGGTAACCTTGCGGTTGATTTCGGGATATTCATTGGCACGGCCGCAGGGAACATATTGGTGCATCAGGCTGAACATAACCTGACCGGGCTTAAAGGTGCCGGCAACCCAGTCGATGACGCGTTTGGTGTTATCAAGCATTCCCGGCATGATCAAATGGCGGATGATAACGCCCTTGGTCATGATGCCGTCATCGTTGATGTGGTAATTACCGACCTGGCGGTGCATCTCCTTGATAGCCTCCGTGGCAATGCGGAAGTAGTAGGGAGCGTTGCTGTATTTGATGGCGGCAATATCGTCGCTGTATTTTAAATCGGGCAGGTAAATTTGCACCTTACCCTTGAGGCGGCGCAGTGTATCCTGTGTTTCAAAGCCGCTGGTATTGTACACCACAGGTACGGGCAGAGGCTCGTCCAAGCTTTGTAAAACAGCCTCGGTGAAGTGCGTGGGAGTGACGAGGTTGATGTTGTGCGCACCCTTGGCAATGAGCTCGTGGTAAATTTCTTTGAGGCGGTCAATGGTAATTTCTTTGCCGAAGCCCTTGCAGCTGATGTCGTAGTTTTGGCAAAAGACGCAGTGCAGATTGCAGCCGGAAAAGAAAACGGTGCCGCTGCCACGGGTGCCACTGATTACAGGCTCCTCCCACATGTGCAGGCCGGCGCGGGCAACGATGGGCGCAAGGCCGACGCCGCAGCTGCCAAAGCAGCCTTCGGTGCTGGTTATACTTTGCGGCCTGTCCACACCGCAGCGGTGCGGACAAACATAACATAGGCTCATATTTATTCCTCCTTAAAGGCGATGATGGTTCAACATCGCACTGCCTTCATTCTATCACAACGTAAAGCAGTTGACAAAAATAGCAGGAAATTTTATAATTTTGGTAGTAGGTCATATAACTGACGGAAGTGGGTTACCACAGGGGAGTATGACCGGTGACGCCGACCGTCTGGGCAGAATTATTTTCTGGCATCAGTGTGTCGGTTTTTTGTTTATACTGGTGCTCTAGGATTGAGGAGGAAAAGTAATGAAAGAATTAGCTTTGAAATACGGCTGTAACCCCAATCAGGGACAGGCGCGTATTTATATGCAAAATGGTGCGGAGCTGCCGATTGAGGTTTTAAACGGTCGCCCCGGCTATATCAATTTTTTGGATGCCTTCAACAGCTGGCAGCTGGTAAAGGAGCTGAAGGAGGCTACAGGTCTGCCTGCTGCTGCTTCCTTTAAGCACGTGAGCCCTGCCGGTGCTGCTGTTGGCCTGCCGCTGAGCGATACCTTGAAGAAGATTTACTATGTGGATGATCTGGAGCTGTCGCCGCTGGCTAATGCCTATGCCCGTGCCCGTGGTGCCGACCGCATGAGCTCCTATGGTGATTTTGTAGCGCTGTCGGACGTATGCGACGTGCAGACCGCTAAAATGCTGGCACGCGAGGTTTCGGACGGCGTTATCGCCCCAGGCTACACTGATGAAGCGTTGACCGTTTTGAAGGGTAAGCGCAAGGGCACCTATAACATTATCAAAATCGACCCTGATTATAAGCCAGAGCTTTTGGAGCATAAGCAGGTTTTTGGTGTAACCTTTGAGCAGGAGCGCAACGAGGCTAAAATCACCGCTGATCTGCTGGTAAAGCGTCCTACTGTTAATAAGGAAATTCCTGAGGGTGCTGCCCGCGATCTTTTGATTTCCCTTATCGTGCTCAAATACACGCAGTCTAACTCTGTCTGCTATGTAAAGGATGGCCAGGCCATCGGCATTGGCGCAGGCCAACAGTCGCGCGTGCACTGCACCCGTCTGGCAGGCAACAAGGCAGATATCTGGTGGCTGCGTCAAAATCCCAAGGTTTTGGCACTGCCGTTTAAGGACAGCATCCGCCGTCCTGACCGTGACAATACTATTGATGTTTACATTTCGGACGACTACGAGGATGTGCTGGCTGACGGCGTATGGGAAAACTTCTTCACCCAAAAGCCTGAGCCTTTGACCCGCGAGGAGAAAAAGGCTTGGGTTGCCCAACTCAAGGACGTTGCCTTAGGCAGTGATGCCTTCTTCCCCTTTGGCGATAATATCGAGCGTGCGCATCGCAGTGGCGTGCAATATATTGCCCAGGCAGGCGGCTCTATCCGCGATGACAATGTCATCGAAACCTGTGACAAGTACGGCATCGCTATGGCCTTCACCGGCCTGCGCCTTTTCCATCATTAATAACGCACTAGCGTAAAAAGAAGAACCGGAGCGGTGAGCTTCGGTTCTTTTGCTTTTTCTTGAAATTTAGCATTTTATTTCGTTTTTTGCAAGAAAAAACAAGATAGAAAAAGAGGTGATTTTAGTTTTTTATATAAATGCTGTGTAGAAGCTTTCCATAAACACAAAAACAGCATGAGCATCTGCGCCTGGCAACAGTGCTCATGCTGTTTTATAATTTACGTTTTTCACTATTCCACTATTCCACAAAGGTGTTGGGTGACAGCACATCTCCATCATCGAAGGCAATATAGGTTACCTGAATTTTGACGGTTTCCTTGGCCACATCCAGCTCCATCAGCTTTTTGTCATCCGGCAAAAGCGGGTTAAGCTTTTTGGTTGTGGTCAGTTCCACTGCTTTGCCAGGAGCGATGTTGCCCTGGTAATGCTCGGGGTAGGAATATAATTGCTCGCCCTTGTCGTTGAGTATTGTAACATCGTAATACATGCGGTTGATGGCAACCTGCGTCATATTTTTGGCCATGATGGTGGCTGTAAGCGTGGCTTCGGCAGCCATACCGCTCTTGCCCTGTGCGTCCTTGTTCAGCGTCAGGCGTTCGCT
>CAVAHH010000175.1:0-4331 GCA_963588395.1 bacterium | reverse complement strand
GATATATGCTCTATACCTGTGGAGATAAGGCGTGTCAGCGTGCCCTTAAGGCTCGCGCACGTCTGCTGCGGCAGGCCATAAATCACGTCGCAGCTGATGCGCTCAAAGCCTGCCTGCCTGGCCATTGCTACAGCCTCCAGGGCCTGCGCCGCCGTGTGGATGCGTCCGATAGTGCGCAGCTCGCTATCTACCAAAGACTGTACGCCAAAGCTGATACGGTCAAAGCCCAAAGCGCGCAGGGCAGTGAGCTTGCCAAGATCTGCCGTGCCGGGATTTACCTCGATGGTGGCCTCACAGGGAGTGCGCCAGAAGCCATATTTTTTGAGTGCGTCCACCAGCTGCGCCAGACAATCAAGGGATAATACGCTGGGGGTGCCGCCACCGAAATAAACGCTGGCAGTGGGATTTACGCCTTGCGCCTGTACGCTGCGTGCTGCGATTTCATTGCAAACAGCCTGGGTATAGGCAGCCATCTGCTGCGCGTTAAAGCCTACGTAGGAGGCAAAATCACAATAAAGACATTTTTGCAGGCAAAAGGGTGTATGCAAATATATTGCCTGGTATTTTTCCCAGGGCTGCGCTGATTGGCTGATAGGCATCATCAAGTCCTCCGTTGCTGGTGGTGTGTGAATAATGATTAGGGATTAGGGTGCAGCTACCAGCGACCATCTGCAGCCACTAACCCCTCACGTACTACTGCTACCTTACTTAACTACTAACCTTTAGGTAGTACTATTAAAGAACAAGGTAACTACTAACTACGTTAGTAGTATTGATCTGGGCAGAAGAAAAAACAGAGAGAGAAAATTTAATAAAAGAGAGAGAGAAAAAAGAAGATCTCACTTATATAATGGGTCTTTTTTTGCTAAAACTGACAGACTGCACGAAAAAAATTTTTATTGCGCTGTCAGTTTCGCTATTTTTTCAGCCATTATATAAGTGAGAGGTTTTTAGGTAAACTGCTTTATTTTCCCTTGGCCGCCTCTACGATAATCTGGTAGGCCCAACGCGCCGTGTTATACAAATCCTCCTCCTTCAGATATTCCGAGGTTGTATGCACGTTGCTCATGCCTGTTGCCAAAAGGCCGCAGGGCAGGCCGTAGCCGCACAAATAGTTGCCGTCGGTGCCGCCGCCTGTGGTTTTGAGCGCCACGTCAAAGCCCAGGGCCAGCGCCGCACGCTCCGCCAGCTTAATGCAGGGGTGGTCCTTATCCAGCTCCACCGCCGGGCAGCCCACCTGCACGTCAAAATCAACCCTGCCGCCGCCAGCTTCCACCACCTCGCGGATGATGGCCAGCGTTTCGTCCTTCAAAGCCTCCAGACGCGGCACGTTGAGCGAGCGCATATCAATGACAAACTTGGCCTCGGGGCAGACGATGTTCGCGCCCACGCCGGCGTTAAATACGCCCACGTTGAGCGTGGTTTGCTCATCAATGCGGCCGTAGGCAGGCAATTTAGCCAGCGCCTCGGCTGCCAGCATAATGGCGTTAATGCCCTCCTCAGGTGCCAGGCCTGCGTGTGCCGCCCTGCCCGTTACGGTGACGTAAATATCGTACATCTTGGGGGCAGCGTAGGTGATTTCGCCCGGCGTGCCGCCCAGGTCCAGGCAATAGCCGTAATCGGCCTTAATCCACGATTTATCCAAGTTCACCGCGCCCAGGCATCCAATCTCCTCGCTGATGGTAAAGCACAGCTGCACATCGCCGTGCCGCACTCCGTCCTCCTTGAGTGCGCGCACCACCTCCAGCATCGCAGCAATGCCAACCTTGTCATCACCGCCAAGCGTTGTCGTGCCGTCGCTATAAAGCACGCCGTCCTTGCGCACCACGTGGGTGCCTGTCGTAGGCGCTACAGAATCCATATGCGCCTCAAAAAGCAGCGTGGGTGCGCCCGGTGCATTACCCTTAAGATAAGCCCACACATTGCCGCAGGTGCCGCCGGTCTTTTCGTTGGCCTTATCCATAGCAGGCTCCAGGCCCAAGGCGCGCAGCTTGCTCATAATCAGCTCGGCCTCCTGCTTTTCGTCCTTGCTGGGGCAGGGAACGCTTACCAGCTCGATAAATTCGTCAATCAGTCTGTTTTTATTAATCAAAATATTTCACCTCGTAAAATTTTGTTATATACATTATAGCACGCCTCTCAAGGCCGCTCCAATCAGCCCCGCTCACTGCCCCCTGCCGCCTGACGGCGTCAGCTGCAGCTGCCTTTTAATCCGCTCACGCAAAAGGTCGATAAAGCTTTGCGGCTTTTGCACCACCAGCAGCGGCCCGAAGGACAAAATGCGGATAACCATCTCGGTTTCATCGCTTTTGTTGTACATCAGCCGCAGGCGGTAATGCGCATCATCTATACGCTCCGTCACCTTCTCCAGGTGCGAAAAATGCAGCATGGCACGCTCTAAGGCGTTGCGCTCGTCCGTCAGCAGCACGGTCAGCTCGCAGCGCTGCGTCTGTTGCTGCAGCCATTCTTCCTCCGCGCCGGCCTCACCCAGCATTTCGCAGCTTTGGATCCGCCCCAGGTTGACGCTGTGCAAATGTCCCCTGTGCAGCGCCCGCAGCCGCAGCTTGTCATCCTTGGCCGAATATTCCAGCTGCAGCGGGCGGTATCTTTTCGTCACGGCCCCGCCCCTGGCGTTAGTAAAGCTAATCTGCACCAGCCGCCCCTGGCCTATCGCGGCCCAAAGCAGCGCAAAATGCTTTTTGTAGGCAGGGTCCGCAAAATCATCACCATCGTTATAGCGGTCAAAATAAACCAGCTGCTGCGGCGTAAACAGCGGCTCCACGTCCTCCAGGCCACGTGCGTTTACGTCAAACAGCGCCAGGCGCGCGTCCGCCAGCAGGCTTTTGAGCCAGCGCTTTTGTAGTAGCGTCAGCGGCATCTGCGGCGTGCGCATAAGCGGCGTTGTGTAATCGGGCAGCAGCAACGGCCAGGTGCTGTCTGCCAACGCCTGCGGTATCGTCAGGCAGCTGTCGGCAAAGGCTTTGCTGCGCACGATCTTCTCCACGCCGGTGCGCGTCAGCGTGCCTTTGCAGGCATGACGCAAAATGGCCGCCACCACGTTAAAATAGGTGCTGTAAATTTCGCTAAAAAAGCTTTCACTGGTCTGCATCGCACGCCTCCTTCTGCAGGTAAGCATCTGCCATAAGCTGCAAATCGCTGTCAAAAAGCTGCTGCACCCTGCTATCACTGCAATAAAAATCGCTGATGCGGCCGATAAAGGTGCGCAGCCACGGCAGCAGCTCACGCGCATCATACACCCGGGCCTCAAAGCGGTAATGTTCATCGTCGAGCTTCTCTACCCTGCCACAGCGTTTTTCGCGCTGCAGGCGCTGCACTATAAACTGCTCGTCTAAAGCAGCCTGCACCGTAAAGGCAATCTTCTCCAGGCGACCGCGTCCCAGGCTTGCGCCCCAGATGTGCGCCGCCGCCTCCTCCGCCTGCTGCAGATATTTGTCATAATCAGGCTCGTCGCGCTTTATTTCCACGCGCTCAATGTGGTCCAAACGGTTGAAGGCCAGCTTCGCGGCAGCGTAATTATAGCTCAAAAGATACTGCCGCCCCGTCTGCGTGCTGCAATACAGCTTCAGCGGACACACGTAATGCGGGCGGCCACTGCCGCTATAAAGCGTCACCGCCTGCCTTTGGCGCATAGCCTCCAGCAAATCTATGCAGATCTGGCTGTCGAGCGTATATAAAATAAAGTGGTGCTTAAAGGCAAAGGCATCGCAGGGCCCGGCAAACTTATCCAATATATACGAGCCGATCTCTCCCAGTGGCGCCACCTCGCTGAAAAAAGCGCAGGCCGCCTGCCACCTGCGCCAGTCCACCGCGTCCTGCTGCAGGCGGTACAAGTTTTTGTGTCCCTCCTTCAGGCGCTGCAAAAGCCCCAGCTCCATGTATTCGTTCAGCTTATTGCGCACCGTCGATTCGTCGGGATAGCGCACCTCGCCGCTAAAGCAGTCCAAATAGCGCGCGCACACCAGCTCCAGCAGCTCCGGGGCCGAACGCGCTACGCCGTCTGCCAAAATATCCAGCAGATAAAAGTGCAAAATGATGTCCATGGGCGTAAAGCTTTTGGCCTTCCAGCTTTTGTACAGTGGATTGTGGCTGATGAGCGAGGAGTCAAGCGTTATGTAATACGCCCTGCCAGCGCTGTCGGTGGTAAAGCCCATATAGTCCTGCAGCCAGCTTTCCAGCCTGCGGCGCTCGTCATCATAACGGCGCACACTTTTGCCTGTAAACTCATTGCGCTTTTCAAAGCCATACACGTAAAAACGCCGCATAAAGCTGCGGATATCCGCATAATTTTTAAACAGCTCACTGTAGCTCAT
>CAVAHH010000174.1:0-4385 GCA_963588395.1 bacterium | reverse complement strand
TGCCGTCACGGCTTGGGTATTTATTTTGCCGGTTCAGGCAGTAGCGATGATTTTGGTGCTGGAGCTGGCACTATTGCTTTATATTAAGCATGATAAAATGACCATGGCGGCCATTGGTGGCCTGGCTGTGTTTACAGGCATGATGATCCTTTTGCAGCTGCTCTTTGGCTCGCCGCTGGACGTATCCTTGACAGGTGGTCTGCGTATGCTGGTTATGACGATGGCGTTTTTGTGCCTTTTGGCTGCCAGCCGCATTCAGGATATTGCCAAGGCTTTGGTGGACCGTTTCCGTATGCCTTGCGAATACGCCTTCATGCTGACGACGGCGTTGCGCTTCGTGCCCAATTTCTTGACGGACAGCGCGATTACGCTGGACGCACAAAGCTGCCGTGGCTATAGCAACCGTGGTAACGTGTTTAAACGCTTTTTTGCCTATCTCGTCGTTATCCGTCCGTTGGTTATGCGTGCGGTAGCTAAGTCCGAAACCCTGGCGCTATCTATGGAGCTGAAGGGCTTTGGTAGCAATACCTATAAAAATATGCCGTCTGAGCCGATGACTGTTTTGGATGTTCTTGTTCTTGTGCTGGTCGTTGTGCTCAGTACCTATCCGTTCTGGATTAAGCATTTTTAAAATATTAGACACACTTCTATCAATGTGATGATGGAGGTGTGCCTTTTTTTGTGCTGTGTACTGGAAAGAGCCTGTTATAACTATATGTTATAGCTTAAATTACTTACATAAACTCATGTATTTTGTATACAATCGCTCTTTGTCTTCACAATCAAGGCGTAATGCTTTATAATGTTACAGAAATAGTTTTTGTTATTATGGAGGGTACAAGAGATGTTAATTTTAGGTTGTATTTTAGTTTTGATAACGCTGTTTTTGCTGATTAAGCGTTATGAAGCAAGGATGGTGCTGGTTGCCGCCGGTATTATTATGTGTGCCTGCGCAGGCAATCCGATGGCAGCACTCAATTCCTTTGCTAAGGGCATGGGCAGCAGCATGATTTCCTCTGCCTGCTCCAGCATGGGCTTTGCACTGGTAATGCGTTTTACCGGCTGCGATAAGCATTTGATTAACTTTTTGGCTAAGGGTCTTACCAGGGTACGTTTTTTGATTATCCCCGGCGTAGTGCTGGCTACCTTTGCCGTTAATATGGCGCTGCCGAGTGCTGCAGGTACTGCTGCTGCTGCCGGTGCTATCTTTATCCCCATCATGATGGGTGCAGGCATTCATCCTGCAATGGCTGCTGCTGCTGTTAAGTGCGGCACCTATGGCAGCATGCTCAACCCTGGCCTGGCACACAACCCGTTTGTTGCCAAGATTGCCGGTGTTGGCGTTATGGACGTTATTGCTTTCCACTACAAGGCTAACCTGGCTTCCCTGGTAGTTGCGGCTATCACTATTACTGCTATTGCCTACTTCATGAAGGAAAACAGCGGTCACACTGCTGAGGGCTTGGAGCTGGAAGAAAACTTCAAGGTAAATTACCTGTATGCTCTTATGCCGATTATACCTATCGCGATCCTGCTTTTGGGTGCAACCAAGATTGTTCCTATCTTCAAGATGGGTGTAGCACAGGCAATGATTATCGGCTGTATTCTTTCTCTGGCAGTTACCAGAACTAATCCGGCTGAGCTGACAAAATCCTTCTTTGATGGCATGGGCAAGGCTTATGCTGATATCATCGGTATCATCATTTCTGCTGGTGTATTTGTAGCAGGTATGAACGCTATGGGTTTGGTAAAAGCCTTCACCAACGCTATGCTTAACAACCCTGCAATCGTCAAGATTGCTGCTTCTGTAGGTCCTTTCCTGCTGGGTCTTATCGTTGGCAGCGGCGATGCTGCAACCTTTGCCTTTAACGAAGCAATCACTCCGCATGCAGCTGACTTTGGCATGACGCCTGTACAAATGGGCAGCATGGCAACCTTGGGCGGTACCTTGGGCCGTACAATGTCTCCTATTGCTGGTGCAACCATCATCGTTGCCGGTATTGCCGGTGTTAACCCGATGGAAATTGCTAAGCGTAACGCTCTGCCGATGGTATTGGCTATGATCGTTGGTATGACTATTCTTGTAATGGCAGCGTGATAACTATGAAAAAAGAAGTTACCATAGCTTTAACCGGTGATTCCTTTATTACCCAACGTTTGCCGCGTGATGCGAAATTTGCGGCCCTGCAGCAGTTCTTGGGTAAGCACGACGTGCGCTTTACTAATTTTGAAATTCTGCTGCATGATTTTGAGGTGTACCCTGCTCCTGTAAGCGGTGGTACCTGGGCTGTTGCCCGTCCTGCTGTTTTGCAGGATCTCAAGGACTTAAGCTTTAATATGTTTACTTGGGCTAATAACCACACCATTGACTGGAATTTGGGCGGAATTTTGACCACCATGAAGCATCTTGATGATGGTTGTTGCCTGCATGCAGGTGTCGGCCGTAACCTGGAGGAGGCTGCTCAGCCTAAATACCTGGATACTCCTAAGGCACGCGTAGCAATTATCGGTGTAACCTCTACCATGAATGAATGGGGCATGGCCAGCAATCCGCGCCGCGATGTTTTGGGCCGCCCAGGTGCCAATGTATTGCGTTATCAGGCAGTACACAAGGTGAAGCCCGAGGACTTTGAAAAGCTTAAGGAAATAGTAGAGCAGACTGAGGTTAATGCCAACCGCCGCTTAAACGAAAAGGAAGGCTTTACTAAGCCTGTAGTTGGCGGCTACTTTATCGGCAATATCCGCTTTGAGCCTGATGCAGAGCCCGGGACCGTCACCAGAATGAACCCAAAGGATGCTGATCGCATCGTGCGCGCTATCAAAGAGGCGAAGCGCCAGGCAGATATCGTGCTCGTCAGCCATCACAGCCATGAGCGCAAGGGTATGGATAAGCATCTGCCGGCAGATTTCTGCCGCGACTTTGCTAAGCTGTGCATTGATAGCGGTGCTGACGCCTACATTGGTCATGGCCCGCATATCTGGCGTGGCGTAGAAATCTACGAGGGACACCCGATTTTCTACAGCCTGGGTGACTTCATCTTCCAAAACGACTGTGTAGAACGTCAACCGACCGAGTTCTATGACCTGTACGATTTGGGTCAGGAGAATACCGTTGCTGATGGCCTGGATGCCCGCAGTGCCAACGATACCCGTGGCTTGGCAGTTGACAGGCAGTGCTATGAATCGGCCATCGCCTCTTTTACTATCAGCGATGGCAGGATCAGCCGCATTGAGCTGACGCCGCTGGAGCTGAACTTTAAGGCAGGACGTGCTATGCGCGGCCGCCCCGGTTTGGCAGACAGGAAAACTGCCGACCGTGTTATCAGCGAAATTGCCGAACTGTCGGCTCCCTATGGTACAACCATCACCAATGAAAACGGTATTGGCGTAATCGAGATAAAATAAGCAAGTCTTTAAATACTACATCCATTTCCGCTGCGTGCAGACGGAAGGGGTGTAGTATTTTTGCGTATTGCTAGCATTTGCCCTCATGCGTTATAATATAGCGTGGAGGAAATTATGGAGATTAATACTTTCATTGCTAAATTGCAAAGCTATCACGCTCCGCTAGTGTTTAACCCCTGGAGCGAATTTGATACAAGCTGTGATATAGGGCCGCAGGCTCCTGTTATTCGTAGTGCTAATCTGCACCGCTATCTGGAGCTGCGGCAAAATGCGCACTACCTTTTTATTGCCGAGGCACTGGGTTATCAGGGCGGACATTTTTCGGGTATCGCGATTACGTCCGAACGCATTATTTTGGGCAATCATCCTGATGTGCAGCAAAAAAGCGTGCTGGGTGAATGGAACTACCAACGCACGAGCGACGTGCAAAGCGCGCTGTTGAATAATACGCAAAAGGCCAAGGGCTTTAACGAGCCTACAGATACCGTTGTTTGGAACGCGTTAGGGCAGCATGGCTTGGCTGCTTTTGATGTGATTTTGTGGAATATTTTTCCCTTCCATCCGCACAAGGAGGGTAAGCTTTTGACTAACCGCACGCCTTCTACGCCGGAGCTGGATGCAGGGATTGAGTACGCGCGGATGCTGCTGGCATTGCGGCCGGGAATGCGCATTGTCGCTATTGGCCAAAAGGCGGCGGGGACGCTGGCACGCTACGGGGTAGACTGTATGGCAGTGCCACATCCGTCCATGGGTGGGGCGAACCGCTTCCGTGAGGCCGTAGCGCAGCTTTTTAGCGGGAGGCAGCGTTATGAGGCTTGAGGAAGGCTCGCTCAACCGTGAGCAGGCCATGCACCTGGCGCTTGCCGTGGGCAAGGCTATGCTGAAAAACGGTGCCGAAACCTCGCGTGTGGAGGACACGATCTCGCGTTTTTGTCATGTGCATGGCTATCATGATATTAATGTTTTCGTCACGCCTACTG
>CAVAHH010000173.1:0-4388 GCA_963588395.1 bacterium | reverse complement strand
ACGCAGGCAGCAGTTTTTTCAGCAAATTTAAAAGCTGTGCCTGGTGCTTGACTTCCAGTCCGTGCAAACACAGCCTATGCTTCATCAAATCACCTGCTTAATTATTTTATTTTTCCTTCACCTGCGCCGGCATGGGTTCACCGCTAAGGGCTGCTACAATGTTATCCACTGTCAAAAGCGCCATAGCATCACGTGTTTCTACCGTTGCACTGGCCATATGCGGCGTAACAGTCACGTTTGGCAATGTCAGTAGCTTGTGTTCAGCCGGTAACGGCTCCGGGTCGGTAACATCCATAGCTGCATAGGCCAAATGTCCACTGATCAATGCATCATACATTGCGTCAGTATCAACTACCGCACCACGGCTGATATTAATCAGGCTTGCCCCCTGCTTCATTCTAGCAAAGGCAGCAGCATCCAGCAAATGCTTAGTAGACGGATTCAAATTAACCGCCAGCATGACAAAATCTGCCCTTGTCAGCAAAGCATCCAAGCTTACATATTCCGCGCCCGACTGAGCATCATCCTGACGCTGGTGGCGGTTGTGATAAATAACATGCATTTTGCTGGCCTGGGCACGCTTGGCGACAGCACTGCCGATATCACCCATACCAATAATGCCTATTACCTTATGCGCCAAATCCGTCGTCAGGCCAAAGGGTTTGCGTTGCCCCCACAGCCCCTGCTTAACATGGGTATCTGCCTGTACGATATGGCGTGCGCTGTCTAAAAGCAGTGCATAAGCCAAATCGGCAACAGCATCAACCAATACACCCGGTGTATTGCCTACTAAAATACCGCGCTCGGCACAAGCCGCCAAATCTACATTATCGTAGCCAACCATGGCTTGGGCAATAACCTTAAGCTTAGGTGCCTTATCCAAAAGCTCGGCTGTAAAGCGCACGTTGCCTGTTGAATATACAGCATCAGCCACTGCCAGACGTGCCTCCAGCTCTTCCTTAGGTATGCGTCCTCCCTGCTGCCAATCCAGCAGGTTCACCATGCTCTTTAATTTTTCATGGGCACAGGGACGTAGCTTTCCTGTTGCCACAACTGTAAATTGTTTCAAATCCACCATGTCTGCCTCCACTTACGTATATCAATATCTGCCTGGGAATTTACTTACAGGCAAAATCTCCAGCCAGTAATTATCAGGGTCTGTAATAAAGTATATCCCCATAGCCTCGTTTTCGTAACAGATGCAGCCCATTTCCTTATGCTTAGCATGCGCTGCTTCATAGTCATCCACCAAAAAAGCCAGGTGGAATTCATTTTCGCCCAAATTATAAGGCTCCTTGCGATCGCGCAGCCAGGTAAGCTCCAAAAGATGTGGTGTCTTACCGTCGGTCAGATACACCAGCGTAAAGCTACCGTCATCTGCCACCTTGCGCTTGTATTCTGTCAAACCCAACGCTTCCTTATAAAATTTTAAGCTCTTTTCCAGATCCAGTACGTTAAAATTGTTATGGGCAAAAGTAAATTGCATTTTCTCCACCTCGTTTATATTTTTAATTAAAAAAAGACAACCTGCTTTAAGAGCAGCGCCGCCAGCGCAATCCCCGCCGCCAGCTTGCCAATGATAGCTAAAAAGCGCATCTTAGCCGCCGCCAGTGCCAGCTGCATAGCGTCCGCCGAAATCCCTGTGCGTGCCAGCTCGTAGGCAAAGGCACTGACGAAGGCACCCACCATGCCGCCCAAAAGCGAGCCTAAAATGGGAAAGACCAGCGTTCCCAAAAGAGTACCAATAAAACCACCCAAGGCGATGATAAACACCGCTCCCCAGGAAACCTTTTTACGTTTGATACCAAACAGCTCTACGCAAAACTCCCAGCACTCACCGACAACATAGATCAACACCATTGCTGAAAGCAATCTGCCATTAAAATACAGCACTTCATCAAAAAAAGCAAAGACTATTGATGTAAGCAGTAAAAGTGTATTACCAGGTAAATCAAAAATCGTCAGCACAGGCCCCAAAACAGCCACACAGATTGCAAACGTGCGCTCAACCAGCAGTTCCATAATTATCCTCCGTATATGTATATCGAACTAATTATACCACATTCAATTACACACAAGGATAATAAAGTGTCACGAGAATTAGAAATAAATGTAAAATCATTGTGCACAAGTGCATAAAATGTTAAAATTATAGGGAAATCAATAACACTCAAGGAGGTTCCCCGTGAACGACATATTAACCACCCTCAGGCCCTGGTATCCTTCTATCAGTGCCTTTCTCTTTTTTACTATTATCCGTTTTATTTATAAGAATTTCGTTATCCGCGTCCTAAGGCATTTTAACAATAAGGTCTCCTTTGACTACGGCGAGGATTTCCTTAATGCCTTTGAACAGCCGATAAATATTGCTCTTTTTGTTTTTGCATTTTATGCAGCTATCAACCTATCTCCTCTAGCAGCAGAATACAACCTTAAGATTACTGACAGTATCCTGCGTACTATTATCGTCACCAACTTTTTCTGGGGCTTGTATAACCTTGTCAGCACTACTCATGGTGTTTTCTTCAACATGCTGGAAAAATTTGGTATTCAGACTGACGAGGCCATTGCCAGTATCATTGCCACCATCTTCCGTATGCTCATCGTTATGCTGGGCTTCGTCACCGTTGCCCGCGAATGGAATTATGATATCAGTGCCTTCATCGCCTCCCTCAGTATTGGCTCCCTGGCAGTTGCCTTTGCCGCCAAGGATGCACTGGCTAATGTGTTCGGCAGTATGATTATCCTTTTGGATAAGCCCTTCCGCGTAGGTGACTGGGTAATGGCCAATGGCATAGAGGGCATCGTAGAAAAGGTTTCCTTCCGCAGCACCTGTATACGCACCTTTCCGCAGGAATTAGTTTACATTCCCAACTCGCTTTTGAGCAATACTCCCATCACTAACTTTACCCTACGCGAAAAACGCCGCATTAATTTTACCTTAGGGCTCACATATAATTCTACAGCAGAGCAAATTGAAAAGCTCATTGCCAGTCTCAAAGAATATTTAGGCTCACACCCGATGATTGACAGCAGCGATATCCGTGTACATTTTATCAAATATAACGACAGCAGTCTGGACGTGCAGGTGACCTGCTACGCACTCACCGGCAACCATGTAGAATACCTGAACATTTTGCAGGAGGTTAACCTACACACACTCGCACTAATCGAGGCCGCCGGTGTAAGCTGCGCCTTCCCCAGCACCAGTGTTTACTTTGAAACCTCGCTACACGAAAAAATTGTTGAGCGTCAGACAGTTAAGCAAAAGCCTGGTTTTGACCCTCAAAAAGACAAGGAAGCAAACAGCAGCAAATAGTTTCACTATTAATTTGCAGAAAAAGTTTTCTACATAGGCTATAATGAAAAGAGAGGCTGAAGCTTTATTATTTAGCTACCGTTAGTAATTATAGGAGTAAGCACATGAAAAATAAAAATTTCCAGGTTCTTATCATCGGCGGCGGTCCCGCCGGTGTAAGCGCGGCGCTTTACCTGGCACGCGCCGGACAAAATGTGTGCATCGTAGAAAACGAAGCCGGTGCTCTTGCACGCGCTCATAAAATCGAAAATTATTATGGCATCATCACCACAGGCAGCGAGCTTTATAGCAAAGGCTTGGAGCAGGCACGCGCTTTAGGCGTAAGCATAATTAAAAACGAAGTTCTCAGTGTAGATTATGCAGGTAGCTTTACTGTCACCTGCAAAAGCCTGCCTGAGGCACTAGAAGCACCAGCCTTGATTTTGGCAACAGGAACAAAAAATATTACCCTGCAGCTACCTGGCCTGGCTCAGCTTGAAGGACACGGTGTAAGCTATTGTGCTGTCTGTGATGGTTTTTTCTTCCGCAAAAAACGTGTCGCTGTGCTGGGAAATGGCGCCTATGCCCTGCACGAAGCAGAATATCTGCGTCATCTGGCAGCAAGCGTTGTCATTCTCACGAACGGCGCACGCGGGGAGCTGGCTAAAGCTGCCGGCTATGATGTTATCACCACTCCACTTAAGGCTGTTGATGGTCAGAAGCATCTACAGAGCGTACTTTTTGAGGATGGCAGCAGCCTTGGCATTGACGGTCTGTTTATCGCCCTCGGTACAGCTGATAGTACGGATATCGCCCGCAAGCTTGGTGCAGAGCTCAACGATCGCTTTATCCGCATAAACACTGATGGAGCAACAAACATTCCCGGTCTTTTTGCCGCCGGAGACTGCACCGGTGGTCTTTTGCAGGTTGCAAAGGCAGTATACGAGGGCGCGCGCGCCGGCCTTAGTGCTGTGCAGTTTTTACGGCAGCATGAATGACAATTATGAAGTTATAAATTAGTATGATTACCCGATTAAGGAGCTGATTATTATGGCACAAGAAATTACTACTGCTACCTTCGACCAAGAGA
>CAVAHH010000172.1:0-4405 GCA_963588395.1 bacterium | reverse complement strand
GGTGGTTAAATACTGCCGACCAGTTGGTAGCACCATCGCCCGTCATGCGATTGCGAAAGCCCTCGAGCGTAGTATCACGCACATAAATTACGCCCTCTGCCGCGCGGTCGTCCTTGTTGCCCAGGTTGTCCACAGGCAAAGTGACGCTTTGAATATACCAGTTAAAATTTTTGTTATCCAGCTTTTGGCGCACGGTTTTTTCGGCCACAGCCGCACCTGCATCGTACGTAAAGGAAAGCGCTCGCTCATCCTTCCAGCCGTCGCCAGCGACCTGCACCAGCAGCTGCTGCGTACCGCTTACGGCCGCGCCTGTCGGCTTGATGTACAGCAGGTCAAAGGTTTGGCCAAAATCCGCAGGCAGCTGCCAATTTGCCGTAGCTACACTGCTGCCGTTTTCCTCGCCCAGCTGCCACCTGCTGCCCTCTTGGGCAGCAAACCCCAGCGGCAGCAACACACGCACATGTGCCTGCTGCTCCTTGGGCACGTCAAAGGCAGTGATATTGATATACAGGGGCACAGTACTGCCGGCATGTACCACCTGTGCCTCCTGCTTGTCCAAATTATAGGGATAAACCGCTTCCAGCTTCACTCCTGCCACCGCCACCTGTGACCAAATGCACAAAAAAAGCGCCAGAAGTACACTCCACAACCTCATATTTCACCTTTTACCGGCAGCAAACGCCGGTCCTTACACTCATCTAAAAAAATGCTGCCACACTTATGCAAGTACGGCGCAATTGTCTTATTCCGCAAAATGCATCGGCAACCAATATAGTACATTATATCACGTAGTCCACATATGGTAAACATAGCAGAAAAAATCCTCCCCCGCGCAGCAAGGCGCAAGAGGAGGATAAAAGGGGATGAACAAATTTAAGCTTGGGCAGACTGCTCGTATTTTTCTTCCAGGTGCGATACAAAGACAGTACCTGCCAAATCGCCCAAACAGTTGTTAGTAGTGGTACCCATATCAAAAATGTGATAGAATGCTGCGATAATGCCAACGATCTCAGTAGGCAGGCCAAAGGCCTCAACCATAACGAACAGCTTGACGATGCCGCTGCCGGGGATGCCACCGCCACCAGTTGAAAGGATGGCCGACAGCAGTACCACCTTAAGCATAGTAGGCAGATCCAGCGGTGCGCCGATAACCTGGCTGATGAAGGTGATGACGCAGCCGTATAAAATAACGCTGCCGTCATAGTTCATCTGCGAGCCCAGAGGCACGGTAAAGCTGGAAATATGTTCAGGCACGTTAAACTTTTCTTTAGCTACCTTAATATTGATAGGGATAGAGGCAACGCTGCTGCAGGTGGTGATGGTATACATCCACAACTCCGCGCTGTCACGCAAAAAGCGCAACGGGTTAATACCGCAGCTGATCCACAGCACACCGCCATATACCAGCAGCACGTGGATGAGGCAGGCCAGGTAATACACACCTGCCAGGCTGGCCATGCTGGTGAAGATGCTGGCGCCGTATTTAGCAAAGGAATCAGCCATCAGGAAGAAAACGCCGATGGGAGAAGCCTTCATAACCATGCCGATGAGAGAAAACACCATTGCGTTGATGGCATTGAACATCTTCTTAAGTGTTTCTTTGTACTCCTCATTGGTAACCTTCATGATCGCTACGCCTGTCATCACTGCGATGATCAAAGTTTGCACAATGTTGCCCTTGGAAAAGGTTTGGAACATATTTGTGCTGAACATCGAAGTAAAGAATTGCGAGATAGTTATATCTGCCGACCCCACAACCTTTTTAGAGGCCAGGCCCGTGAAGTTAGCAAATTCGCCCGGACGCAGCACGCCCGTAACTGCCAGGCCTACCACCGTTGCCACCAATGTGGTCAGAATATAGTAAATAATAATTCTTACAGCAATACGCCCCAGAGAGCTGAGGTTCTTTTGTGAAATAATACCCGTAATGATGGTAACCAGCACCATGGGTATAACGATCATCTTAACGCAGTTCAGCCAGATTGTACCGATAAACCCCACCGACTTCATGGCAGGCCCGAAGGCCAGACCCATGATAGCACCCAAAATCATGGCAATAAATATCTGCGTAGTCAAGCTTATTTTTTTACCAAACAACACCATTTATACGTCCCTCCTAGAAATTCACAGCTGCGCGTCCAGCTGCAGGATGATTTCTGCCGCCCTACGTGCGTCGTCCTGCGTGATTCCCTTGTAATAAACAAGGCGCACACAGGTTTTTAGCACCGGCTTAATCAAAAGCCCCAATGCTTCGGCCCTGCTGCAAAGCTCCGTCGGATTTACGCTACAGCCGGCTGCGTCCAGAACCAAAATATTGCTTTGCACGTCCTTTTGCATAGTTAATTTTTTGAGCCTGCCTGCCAAAAGCGAAGCTGTGAGTCTGGCGTTAGCAATATCGTCCGCCATACGCTCAATGTTGTGCTGCAATGCGTAAATCCCCGGTGCGGCAATGACGCCTGCCTGGCGCATACCGCCGCCCAAAACCTTACGGATTTCACGCGCCTTGGCAATCTGTGCTTTAGTGCTGCACAGAACTGAGCCGACCGGAGCGCCGATGCCCTTGGAAATGCACACCATCACGGAATCTACATATTGGGTGATCTCCTTGGCAGGCACGCCCAACGAAGCAGCAGCGTGGAACAGGCGCGCACCGTCCATGTGGATGTGGGCGCCGTACTTATCGGCAACGGCACGCAGCTTGGCCATTTCAGCAACAGGAATCACGTACCCGCCCGAAAAGTTGTGCGTATTTTCGAGGCACAAAAGCTTAGCACCGCTTTCAGCAAACAATCTGTCAATCTGCTCCACATCAGGAGTCATATTAGCGTTCATGCCGTACTTGACAGGCTGCATACGGCAAAACTGCTCGTCAAACAAAAACTTTTCGGTTAGCAGCAAATGCTGCTGCTCGTGCACCAGCACAGGCACCTGCGCCTTGCACCAGCTGAGCACGCCGCAGGTGTTGCCCATGGTTCCCGTGGGACACAAAAGTCCTGCCTCCATACCAACCAGAGCCGCCATCATATCTTCCAGCTCGTTTATAGTCATGTCCTCGCCCCTGCCATCAGCACCAACACGGCCGTCATCTCCCAATTTAGCGGTCAAAATGCTTTCCAGCATCCCACCATCAGGCATGGTCAGGGTATCACTACGTAAATCAATCATTAAGCTTCCTCCAATTATTGCATTGTGCTTTGTTACTTTATATTTCATTATACTAAAGCGTGGGGCGTTTGACTAATACTAAAATCTATGCTTTAATATATAAAAAAAGTTATGTTAAAATCCGTGTATACCTCATAAATAAGGGTTTTTGATGTTATTTTATCATTATGCTTTCTTTAGAATTTATATGTAATATCCATAATACTTGCAAAATAATCTATATAATGCATAAGGAGATGTTTTCTCTATATGGAAAAAGTCATGGAATATATTTTACAGGTGGACACCTGCGGCAGCTTCTCCAAGGCCGCCGAGGCTCTCTTCATCAGCCAGCCTGCACTCAGCGCCATCATCCGTAAGGAGGAGCAACGGCTGAACCTGACGCTTTTTGACCGTAGCGTCAAGCCCGTGCGTCCCACCTATGCCGGCACAAAATACCTGGAAGCTGCAAAAAAAATTAAACGCATCGAAGCAGCGCTGTACAAGGAACTAGCCGTCACTGATACGCACCGCAGGGAAATAGTCATCGGCAGCTCGGCTTTTTTCTTCGCTAGCTTTATCAACCAGCTCACTGACGAATACAAGCAGCTAAATCCTCAGGTGCGCTTTAAATGCTTGGAATATTCCACTGAGCAGGCACTAAAGCTACTGCAGAAAAAAGAGCTGGATGTAGTAATTACGGCGCATAACAGCAAAATTAAGGGCTGCAGCGCCCTGCCCATAAGGAGCGAAAACATCGTCCTCGCTGTCCCTGCCACCTACGAGGTCAACCGCCATCTTACCAGCTACGCCCTCACGCTAGATAACATCACCTCCGGCGAATGGCTCGACAGCTGCTTTCCAGGCATTCCCCTCAGCTTTTTTACCGGCTATCCCTTTATCCTGCACAAAAAAAGTAAGGATATGTACAAGCGCGCCATCCGTATGTTCAATAACCAAAATATGCATCCGCAGATCATCGGTCAGATTGAAGATTTTTACACGCTCTACTTTTTGGCGCGCTCTGGTCAGGGCATCGTCTTTTTGCGTGATTCACTGCTTAAATACATGGAGCCGACACCTAAGCTGATTTTTTACAAGCTGGACGACCACCTCGCTACGCGCGCTATCAATATCTATTGCAAAAAAGACTGCCTGGATGACACCAGACAGTCCTTCATAAATTTTTGCGTGGAGAAAAAGGAATTATAAATTACTTAAACATTTTCGCAGGCCTGCACCAAAGCAGTGCGCCTATAAG
>CAVAHH010000171.1:0-4419 GCA_963588395.1 bacterium | reverse complement strand
GCGTAGGACAGTACATTTTCCCAGTTGCCGTACTCTGGAAGATCCGCGCTTCGTTCAAGTCCTGGCTGTACCTGCTTTTGTATCCGCTGTTTATCTACAGCTGGATTCCTATCACAGCACTAGGCTGGTGGCATCGTCATGACCACGAATGGAGCCATACCCTGCACACCCGCGGCATCAGCTTTGATGATGTAATTGTGCCGGAGGACGCTGTTAATGATGGTCCTAAGGAAGTAGTATTCGCTAAAAAAGAAAAATAAGCTTATAGCAAGAGCTATTGTGTTTGCAGGCGCAATAGCTCTTTTCTTTTGCAGGGGGAAAGTGATATAATCAGAGGTAACTGATTCTTAGGGGGAATTACTCATGCAGATAAAGGGGATTCTGTTCGATTTTGATGGCACGTTGGCCAACACCATAGATTTGATTATCGCCACATTTGAGTTCACCTGCAAAAAAGTGCTGGAAACCGTACCGCCACGCGAGGCGATTATCGCAACCTTTGGCCTGCCCTTGGGTGACGCCTTTGTAAAGCTTGCCGGCAGGGAGGACTTGGTGGAGGAGATGCGCGCTGTTTATAAAGCGTTTAACGAGGCTAACCATGATGCCATGATCCGCCCGATTGCCGGGGTAGAAGAAACGCTGCGTGACCTAAAGATGCGTGGACTGAAGCTGGCAGTGGTGACATCAAAGAAGCCTGCCATGCTGCGTCGCGGGCTGGCCTGCTTAGATTTGGCGCAGTACATAGATGTGTGCATTGCCTTGGGTGATACACAAGAGAGCAAGCCTCATCCTGCGCCAATGCTGGCAGCCTGCAAGGCACTGCAGCTGGAGCCTTGCGAGTGCCTGTGTGTGGGCGACAGCCCCTTTGACTTACAAAGTGGCAGGCGTGCAGGTGCGAAAACGGTGGCAGTACGCTATACGTATTTTGATTTAGATAAGCTTGTGACAGAGGGGGAACCAGATTACGTTATCAGCACGCCGCATGAGCTGCTGACGTTGATAGCTAAAAATAAATAAAACCCACAAGTTACACAGATTATACATTCATGTAGCTTGTGGGTTTCGTTTATCGCTATTACTTTTATACCAATGCCTTATTGTTTGTACCTATGCACCAATTGCATTACCCAGGGAACGATGTTCATAGCATAGATGGAAAGCATAAAGAATTTGATGAACTGGCCACCAAGATTACCAACAAACGGTTTGAGAACAGGCGCACAATAATTAAGGAACAGACCTAGAGGTACAAGTGCCACCAGTCCGATAATAAGGCGGGTCTTGAAGCTTAAGGCCTGCTCAAAATCAAAGCCACGTCTTTCAAAATAACGGGCTATGACGTAACCGATGATGCAGCCAAGACCCTGAAAGGAATCTGGCTTCATACGCTCGGGATCGACTAAAAGCTTGCCGTTGGCCAGATAATCCAAAGGATAGGGCTTGTATTGATAAAATAAGGCTAGCGCAATGCAAAGCACTATTCCTGCCATTATAAGCAGCACATCCCTTTTAGCATCCGCATCCGTCCAGTCTTCAATTTTCCCAGCAAGATAAATAGCCAAAAGACTAGAGAGAAAGCCAATAGTTACATCCTGCGGCGTGTGCACGCCTAGGTAGTTACGCGAGAACATAACGATAAATACGCCCAACCAAGCTACACAAGCGGGCAGCAGCAGACCCTTTCTTTTCAGCCAGATACCCAAGCCGCCAAAAATGGTGGTGGCGCAGGTAGAGTGGCCGCTGGGGAAGGAGTAGCCTGTGGCAGTGACGATGGAGTTGCCATAGGGGATGATCCTGGGATCACGGATCCATGGCCTATAGACGCAAAAGACTAATTTTAAAAAGCCGTTAAAGAGAATACCAATGTAATAGCCAAACAAGAGAAGCTTGCCTCCCTTGCGATCCCATGCCCAATAAATCATGCACATAGCTGCGATCAGCCAAAAGCTGATTGCGAAATCAGAGGCCCACAGCAAAAATGGTGCAAGAAAGCCGCCACAGCCGTTTCTAAAATCCTGCAAAAATAATAAGTATTGTATATCCAATTGTTAGCTCCTTTCTATAATATACCTAGGTTATTGTACAGCGAATTACAACATTAGTCAATTAGAGAAAAACACAGATAACTATTTTCTGTATTGACGATAACACCTACGCCCATCTCCGAATTTTATCCTGTATTTTACAAAAATCGTTCAGGAAAGTGCGGATATTTAGTGTCTTGTATATTGGATAAATTGCCGGAATGTGTTAAAATGTATACAAACAAAGCAAGTATTAACCTCGTAAATTTTGATTGGAGGCTGTGTATATGAGTAACATTAGGAGAATTTTTGTAGAAAAGAAGGATGCCTTTGCTGTAGAGGCTCATGGTCTGCTTGCCGATTTGCGCAACAACCTGGGGATGAAGGCTCTGACAGGTATGCGCATCGTCAACCGCTATGACGTTATGGGCCTGACGGATGAGGAGTTTGCCATGGCTAAGCAGCAGGTGCTGTCCGAGCCGCCTGTTGACGATGTTGTTGAGGAAGAGCTGCCGCTGGCTGCAGGCGAAACTGCCTTTGCCGTAGAGCTGCTGCCTGGTCAGTACGACCAGCGAGAGGATTTTGCTGAACAATGCATCCAGCTGATTACACAAAAGGACCGTCCCATGGTGGCCGCCGCCAAGGTGTACATCCTGCAGGGTGCCTTGAGCGAGGACGAAATTGCTAAGATTAAAGCATATTGCATTAACCCCATTGAAGCACGTGAAGCAGAGCAGGCTAAGCCCGAAACCTTGGTTAGCACCTGCGAGGAGCCTGCCAAGGTGCAGAGCGTGGCAGGCTTTTTGACTATGACTGCCGACGAAGCCGAGGCACTGCGTCAGTCCATGGGCTTGGCTATGAGCCTGGATGACCTTTTGTGGTGTCAAAAATATTTTAACGAGGAGCACCGCGAGCCGACTATTACCGAAATCCGTGTGCTGGATACCTATTGGTCCGACCACTGCCGTCACACCACCTTTATGACGCAGATTGAAGATATTGAAATTGTTCCCGGAACCTACACCAAGCCTGTGCAGGAGGCCTATGACAAGTACATGGCCGCCCGTGACGAGGTTTACGGCGAGGATACCAAGCGCCCTGTAACGCTGATGGATATTGCCGTTATCGGTATGAAGAAGCTGCGCAAGGAGGGTAAGCTGGAGGATTTGGATCAATCCGAGGAAATCAACGCATGCTCCATCGTCGTTCCCATTGAGGTGGACGGCAAGACAGAGGAATGGCTGGTAATGTTTAAGAACGAAACGCACAACCATCCGACTGAGATCGAACCCTTTGGCGGTGCTGCCACCTGCCTGGGCGGTGCCATCCGCGACCCGCTGTCCGGTCGTTCTTATGTATATCAGGCAATGCGCGTAACTGGCAGCGCCGATCCCCGCACACCCATCAGCGAAACCCTGCCTGGCAAGCTGCCGCAGCGCAAGATCACCATCGGCGCGGCTGCAGGCTACAGCTCCTATGGCAACCAGATTGGCCTGGCAACCGGCCATGTACAGGAATATTACCACGAAAAGTTCGTTGCCAAGCGTATGGAAATTGGCGGCGTTATCGGTGCTGCTCCGCGCAGTGCCGTTCGTCGTGAGCGCCCCGCTGCCGGCGACATCGTAGTGCTTTTAGGTGGCAAGACCGGCCGTGACGGCTGCGGTGGTGCTACTGGTTCTTCTAAGGAGCACACCGTAGATTCGCTCATGAGCTGTGGTGCTGAGGTGCAAAAGGGTAATCCGCCGACAGAACGTAAGATCCAGCGTCTGTTCCGCAACCCGTCCGTTACTGCCATGATCAAGCGCTGCAACGACTTTGGCGCAGGCGGTGTATCCGTAGCCATTGGCGAGCTGACTGACGGCCTGGTTATTGACTTGGATAAGGTACCTAAAAAGTACGACGGTCTGGATGGTACCGAGCTGGCTATTTCGGAATCGCAGGAGCGCATGGCTGTGGTTATCGCTGCCAGCGACCGCGATGCCTTTATTAAATATGCTGATGACGAAAACCTGGAGGCTACAGTTGTAGCCGAGGTTACCAGCGACGCACGTCTTGTAATGTACTGGCGTGGCGATAAGATTGTAGATCTTGCGCGTGCCTTTTTGGATACCAACGGTGTAGCGCAGCACACCAACGTGGTAGTGAGTGAGGAGGCTGCTGCCGACGTTTTTGAAAAGGTTCCTGCTCCCGTGGCAGAGGCTGCTAATTTGAAGGATGCTTGGCTGAAGAACCTGGGTCGCCTGAACGTGTGCAGCGAAAAGGGCCTTTCGGAACGCTTTGATAGCACCATCGGCCGTGGCACCGTTATGATGCCATTTGGCGGTAAAACCCAGCTCACCCCGTCCGAGGGCATGGTTGGACGTATCCCCGTGCTGCACGGGGACACCACCGCCGC
>CAVAHH010000170.1:0-4427 GCA_963588395.1 bacterium | reverse complement strand
GTATAAGGCTTGCGCTCCATCGCCTTGATATCCACCATGCGCATCGCAGGCAGGCGCTGCGGCACAAACAAACCGCCATCAGCTGCCAGGCCGCGGGTAATCGCGTGCGCCGACGATACTAAATCTGTTTTCCCTCTTGTACTCACATATAACATAAGGTCAACCTACTTTCTTTCCTATGCTTTGGCCATCACGCAGACACTTTTGCGCATCCGCCTGATGTTTCATCTCTAAACACTATTGTGCAAATAGGTTATCAAGATTATAATAACAGATTTTACGCGCGATAACAAGCAAAATCAAGCAAATATCAGCTCTGCCACCGTCGCATTAGTAGCTTTTTGTAAATCAGCAGGCGCTGCCACTATCTGCATGCCGCGCTGTCCGGCGCTGATCGCGATCTCGGGCCAGTTATTGCTTGTCACATCCATGTACACGGGATAGTTCTTTTTGGCTCCCAAGGGCGAGCAGCCACCACGGATATAACCGGTCAGCGGCAGCACCTCCTTAAGATGCACCAGCTCCGCCCGCTTATTGCCGCTGGCCTTTGCGAGTGCTTTAAGATCCAGCTCGCCGTCACCGGGGATGACGGCAAACATAATGCCGTTTTTATCACCACGCACCACCAATGTTTTAAACACCTGCGCCGCCGGCATCCCCACCTCGGCTGCCACATGTACGGCGTCCAGGTGTTCCTCGTCTACAGGATACTCCATGATGCGGTATTCTATCTTCAGCTCATCCAGCTTACGTGCTGCGTTAGTTTTTTTGTTATGTTTCACGCTAAAAGCCCCCTCTATGCTAGAGAAATTGTGTCATCTCTGTTATAATAGCACTATGGTAAAGTAAAATGCAAATAAAATTGTGAGGACAATAAATTGAAAGTAAAAATTATCTGCAGACAGCTGGAGGTTATCCCCGGCCGTCCTGATTTAAACTTTAACAAAATATTAGAAGCAGTGGACGAGGCGCGCAACCGCGGCGCCGATATCCTGCTGCTACCAGAAATGGCACTGCCGGGTTACCTCATCGGTGACCTGTGGGAGCAGCAAAGCTTTATAGATGACTGCGAATACTACGCACAGCAAATCGTGAAGGCTTCTAGCGGCATCTGCGTAATGTTTGGCAGCGTCGCCTCAGAAAGCGACAAGCTCAACGAGGACGGCCGCATGCGCAAGTACAACGCCGCCTTTGCCTGCCAGGACGGTCACCTTGTCGGTGGCTACCAGGGACGCAGCTTCATCATCAAAAATTCGCTGCCCAACTACCGCGAGTTTGATGACTGCCGCCATTTTTACAGCCTGCAAAAGCTGTGTGCCGAAGAAAACGCCAGCGTCAGCCAGGCCCTGCAGCCCCTTACGCTCTGCATCCGCGGCGAAAGGGTGCGCATAGGCCTCATGCTGTGCGAAGACGGCTGGACCGAAAACTACCACCTCAACGTACCGCAGACCTTGGCGCAAAACGGTGCGCAGCTTTTGTGCAACCTTTCCTGCTCCCCCTATACCTTGGGCAAAAACCGCAAGCGCAACCGCTTGTTCAGCGCACAGGCCAGAGAAGCAGGCATTCCGCTCATTTATTGCAACAACGTCGGCATACAAAACAACGGCAAGAATATTTTTACCTACGATGGCTGCACCTCTGCCTATAATGGTGACGGCACGCTGGTGACCTCTGCCGAAATGTATGCCGATACTACCCTGGAATTCACCTGGGATACGGCCGCAGGCTACATCAATCCCACCTGCGCCCCTGCCAAGCTGCCGCAGGAGCCGGAATCGGTATATAAGGCGCTGCGCTACGGCACCGCCAAATTTCTGCAGCAATGCGGCATCAAGCGCATGACCATCGGCCTTTCCGGCGGTATCGACAGTGCTGTCACCGCCGCTATGTACGTGGATATCTTAGGACCCGAAAACGTTTTGCTGCTCAACCTGCCCTCGCGCTACAACAGCGCCACCACGCAGGGCATCGCCCTGCAGATTGCACAGGCATTAGGCACAAATTACGCCGTCATCCCCATCAGCGAAAGCTTTGAGCACACCGTAGCACAGCTGGAGAGCACACCCATCACTAATTTTGGCGGCGGTGCAGGCTTCAAGCTGCAGCTTAGCGGCCTGGTACGCGAAAATATCCAGGCACGCGACCGTGGTGCCCGCGTCATTGCCGCAGCAGCTGCCGCCTTCGGCGGTGCCTTCAGCTGCAACTCCAACAAGGCCGAGCTTTCCGTCGGCTACGCCACCTTCTACGGCGATATCTGCGGCGCTCTTGCCATGATCGGCGACATCTGGAAGCATCAGGTTTATGCCCTCGGCCGCTACCTTAACGACGTTGTCTTTGGCCGCGAGGTTATCCCTGAGGAAATCTTTCACATCCGCCCCAGTGCCGAGCTGTCGGACGCGCAGACCGTAGGCAACGGCGGCGACCCCTTGGTTTATGACTATCACGACTATCTTTTGCGTGCCTTTATCGAAAACTGGCACAAAACTACGCCGACAGATATTTTGCGCTGGTACAAGGCCGGCACGCTGGCCACAGAGCTTGGCTGCACGCAGGCCGCCATCGACGAAGCCTGCCCTACTGCGTCAGCTCTTATCAACGATTTAGAGCGCTGGTGGAAGCTGTTTGCCGGCTTTGCCGTTGCCAAACGCATCCAGGCACCGCCAATCTTGTCACTCACCAAGCGCGCCTTTGGCTACGACCACCGCGAGGCACAGCTTTCGCCCTATTTTTCACGTGAATATCACAGGCTGAAGAAAGAGCTTTTACAATGAAAACACAACGCTTTATCGAGCAGTCCAAGGCAACAGTAAAAGCCCTTGTATATGCTTACTTTATAGAAAACAATATGGAAAAGGTGCAGGCCTGCTTTTCTCAGCAAAATGCCAGCTTTATCGGCTGGAGCAGGCAGGAGGTATTTTGCAGCTACGCCAATATTTTTAACGCTATGGCTGTACGTATCCACGAAATCCAACGCAGCCGCATCGAAAACATACAGCTTTTCGTTCCCTACGCCACCAGCAGCCATTGCATTGTGCTTTTAAACTGCCACATTTCCACAGAGCTACAGACGGGCTACAATCTTGAGGTTGATTGCCGCATGAGCATTGTTTTGGTAAACGAAAACGATACCGCCAAAATTTTGCAGCTTACCGTATCTGCTCCCCCTTCTACGACAGATACCGCCACTATAGCCAACAAACGCCGTCATATCACCGCCAAGCTGGCGGCAGACGCCGCAGGCTATTCGCCTAATGGGCTTAAATGCTGCCTTCCGGATACAGAATATACCGCGACCTATATTAACCAGTCGTTTGCAACTCTTGCAGGCTACCGGACGCCACAAGAGCTGCTGACGGCAACACAGGGACAGCTGCAAAAACTGGTGGACGAACGCGATCTGCCTAAGGTACAGCAGGCTATGCAGTCACTGGCGGAAGAAGGCAGCACCTATACCATCAACTACCGCCTGCGCACCCAAAAGAATAGCTATACATGGATTTTGGAGCGTGGCCGCCGCACCACAGGCACAGACGGCACGACCTACATCATCTGCGCCGCTTCACCTCTGCTACAGCCTGAGGATAACAGCAGCTGCAATTTGCTGCAGCTGCCTGCGCGTAGCTACGAAATCCCTAGCGAAGCCTTTTTGAACATTACCCTAAATATAGTCTCCGACAATACACGTGACGAAGCTATGCAGCAACTGTTGCGGCTGGTCTGTGATTTACTGCAGCTTGCCGGTATCTGGGTGACAGATATCCGCCAAAGCTCTCAGCCCATGAAGCTGGCAGCCTATTACGATTCCAGCTGCCTGCCTCCACCGGAACTTTATTTAGAGCAGACCGGTGATGAAACGCTGCAGTTTTTTAATTCAAAGGGCTTTGCCCAATGCGGCGATACCCGCCTGCTTCCCGCCAAATACCGTCCGAACTTCGCCCTGCAGGGCATTCGTTCCTTTTGTCAGCAGCTAATTACAATCGGTGGACGAAATGCCTATATCGCCACCTTTTATCAAAGAGACAGCCAGCACAGCTTCACAGCGCATGAGCTGGAAATAATCCGCATGACGTCCCAGGTCATAAGCGTACTGCTAAACAAAGATTTTTTCAGTGAGGAGCATACATGATTTCTATTTTGGTATATTGTCCGTCAGTCCCCCATATAGAACAGCTGCTTTCCTACAGCAGTCTTTTTGAGTTGCAGTTTCACATCTGCCAAAATCCGTCACAGGCACTAAGCGGCTTTACACGCTATAAGCCACAATACTTTGTTGTGCAGTGCGACGATACCACTGCGCAGGAGCTGCACTTTGTCAGGAGTCTGTCACCTGATATCCCCACGCTGGTGCTGACGCGCCAGGATAACGAGACTGCTGCCGTAAAGGCCCTGCAGAACGGCGCCGATTATCTGCTGCATTACCCCTGCGG
>CAVAHH010000169.1:0-4481 GCA_963588395.1 bacterium | reverse complement strand
GATAGCCACCGCTTGGCAGCGGCACCTGCCTGTCGCTGATGCCTGCTATGGCCTCCGTCTGCTGGTTATAGGCAAAAATATCCTCCAGTCCCTGGTACAGCGTCAGCTTGATGTGCCTTCCCTGCGGGATTTGCGCCAGCAGCTCCTCCACCCGCTTATAGATCGCCAGGTTATCCATCACGATTTCCGCCAGCTGTGGGCGCAGGTAGTCGCGCACAATGCGTATAGGCAAATCCAGCTCACGCCGCAGCAGGCAGGGAGCCTTCGCCACACGCTGCCTTGCCGCCAGCACGCGCCAATCCGCCGCCAGCTCCTGAACATCGCGCTGCAAAAGCTCATCTGCCACACCCACAGCCGCCGTGCGCACCACAAGGCCCATGCCCTCGGGCCGCACCACACCACATACACGTCCCAGGCGTTCACGCTCCGCCTTATCCGTTATCTTGCGCGATATGCCCACGTAATCTGCATTTGGCAGCAGCACCACATAGCGTCCAGGCAGGGTGATTTCGCGGGTAGCAGTAGGGCCCTTCGTCCCCCGCGCGTCCTTGGAAATCTGCACGATGAGGCTCTGTCCCTCGGTAACGTCCGCCTTATCTCCCAAATATAAAAAAGCGTTCTGCTCCATGCCTATATCAACAAAGGCCGCCTGGATGCCACGCACCACGTTGCACACACGTCCCTTGAAAATACTGCCCACAAGGTGCTGCTCCTCCTTGCGCTCCACCAGATATTCCATCAGGCGGCCGTCCTCTACAAGGCCCATGCGTGTTTCATCCTCGTTGGCACCGATAATTATTTTGGCTGTCATTGTTCTTGCGCTCCCCGGTAATTATGATTATCTATTTTAGCATAAATCACAGCTACTGGCAAAATCAATAACCTGCTTCTATCTCCTTTATTTTGTCATAATAGCGCTGGTTGGCAGGCGTAGCCACGCCATGCTTGGCCGCCAGGCGCAAAATCGTGCCGGCAAACAGCTCCACCTCCGACGGCCGTTTGGCCAAGGCGTCCTGACGCATAGAGGGCAGGCCCTCGTGCGCAAGGCCGCTGATAACCTTGACGCAGGCGGCAAAATCGTCCTCCGTCAGGTTTACGCCCTCGCACCGCGCCACGTCGATAACCTCGTGCATGGCGGTAAACATAGCGTTTTTAGCCGCTTCGTCAGCCAGCGCGCCGCCGTAATTGGTTTCGTACACCATGCAGGTTTGGTTAATGCCCACGTTCAGCAGCAGCTTGGCCCACAGCGCATGCAAAATATCCTCCTCACGCACGTATTGCAGATGGCAACGGTCCAAAAAGGCACACACTGCGTCAAGCTTGGGCTCCAGCGCCTTATCCACGCAGCCGATTTTGAGCATTCCCTGATGCTGGTAGGTGAGGCAGGTGCCCTCACGCACCGCGTCCATCCCCAGGGCCACACAATGCAGCACATGCTGCACGCCAAAGCGGGCAATCAGCCTTTCCTCGCTGGTGATGCCGTTAAGCACCGAGATGATCACCGTCTCAGCGCCCACCAGCTTACGCATCTCGTCCATCGCCTGCTCCAGGCCGCTGAACTTGGTAGCCACAAGCACCAAATCCACCGGCTGCGCTGCCTCCGCCGGCTGCAATACAAAATCCTGCAGCTCGCCGTTGATGGTATATTTATCCTGCTGGTGACGGACAAAGCGACCGCTGTCCATCACAAAGCGCACTGCGTCACGACCGCAGGCCTTGCAGATGGCCTCGCCGTACATAAGCCCCAGGGCACCCATGCCTACAATCGCCACTGTCTTTATTTCCATAATATATCACTCCTCTTTCATATATATATATATATATGCTTAGGCCAGCAAAGCCTTAATCTCGTCCAAGCTGCTCACAAAATATATCCCCTGCTGCTTGGCCTCGCTCGACAGGCCCAGCCTTATCATATGTGCCAGCTGCGCCTTGAGCGCGTCATAATAGCCGTCAAGGTTGTACAAAATGCAGGGGGCGGCAAGCTGCCCCAGCGAAACCATAGACATCACCTCGGCAATTTCCTCCAGCGTGCCTGTGCCGCCCGGAAAGGCGATAAAGGCATCGCCCAGCTCAATCATCTTCGCCTTGCGCTCACCCATGGTCTGCGTAACGATTAATTGCGTAATCTCATCGTACACGTACCCCGCATCCACAAAAAACTGCGGCTCCACGCCTGTGACAGTGCCGCCTGCCGCCAGCACGCTGCCGGCCAAATCGCCCATCAGGCCCGATTTACTGCCGCCGTAAACAAGCGAGTTGCCGCTATCGCCAATCCACCGCCCCAGCTCGCACGCCGCCTGTTTGAGAGCAGGCGCGTTGCCGTCGCTCGCCCCTAAGTATACCGTTATCTTCATCCCTTATCCCTCCACCAAAGTGCCACCAGCCGCTTGCTTATATACGCGCACAGACAGCCGAGCGCAGCACCTGCCAAAATATCCGTCGGAAAATGTACATATAAATACATCCTGGAAAAGCACACCAATAGCCCCACAGCCAACGCCGGCCAAAACAGGGCGCGCAGGTGCGCCCAATATATCGTAGCAATGGCGCAAAATGCCAGGCACGCATGTCCCGAGGGAAGCGAATAGCTGTGCGGCCGCGCCAGCAACAAATCTACCGCCAGGTTCACATTGCAGGGACGCACACGCGCGAACATGTGCTTTAGCAAGCCGTTACCCAGCACGTGCCCCAGCATTAGCGCCACAAGCAGTGCAACCCCCGCCCTGCGGGTGCGCCTTGCGGCCAAAAGCACCGCCGCCAGCGCCATCCACACCAGTCCCTTATCCGCCAGCTGCGAAAGGAGCAGCATGCACGCATCCAAGGCGCCAAAGCGCAGCATCTGTATGTAGTTGAGGATGGTAAATTCAAAAGGCACAGCGTTCACTCCCCCCAAATTGCCACAGCCATCTGCGGCTTCAAGCTTATGTCTTGTTTTTAATTATACATCATCAGGGATTATTGTAAAGCAAAGGGGGATGGACTATTTAAACGTCTGCTACAACTCTGCAGGGTAAGCCTGTCATATCTGCATAATTCATCGGATATGTGTTAGCGATAAATGTGTTTCCATTTTTTAATACACTACAAAGATTACATAAATTCTCAATAATAAAAACCCCATGGTCTGCACAATACTGGTCCATAGGTGTATGCTCCCTTCCTCTCCTCACACCGGCAAAATCCACACCGATAATAGAAACCTGCTTCTGCAGCAGTGCTTCAAGCAATTCACAGGAAAGCTGCGGATGCTCTGTAAAATATTTTTTGCTTCCGTACCCTTCTTTCTCAATAAAGCCTGTATAAAAGCAGACAAACATATCACTAGCTACCATATTTATGTCTATGTCAATAATGGCAATATCCCTGCCCTTTACTTTGCTGACATCAAATACAATCCCCTTTCTTTCTGTATATTCCAAGGGAAATTCTTTGTTCATAACGTCAAAATGTGTTCCTAAATGCCCCACTAATGCTTTTTGCTCATTTCCCTGGGCAGCTGTCACCATTTTGGGCGTGATCTTTAATGTAATATCAATCTTCATCTGCATTCCCCCCTAATTCCATTATTTGTGTTTCAAGATAAGCATTAAATGCTTTCATAAACTTTTCTACCTGCTCAACTGTTTTAGAATCAAACTGTGTTATAAAGGCATCATCCCTTTGCAACCATAAATTATGTCGTTTCTCATGCTCGTCATATAAGAGCTGCCCTGATTTTGTCAAACGAAAGAAAATTTTTTGTTTGTTTCCCTCCCGTTGATATGCTTCAATTAAATTTTGTTCAAGCAGCTTCTTGGTAATCTTACTGATTGCTCCTCTTGTGACATTCATATAATTTGCTATCTGAGTTACATTCGGCTCTGCCAACACTCCGATAGCTGCTATTGTATGAATCTCCGAATAATTATATCCGTGCAGCTTTTCATCTTCCGTAAGCTTAGAAAGTATCTCTTGCTTTTCCATATACTTAACAAACAAATTCATAAGCTCTTTACTCATAATACTCCTCCTCATCTTGTTTCTTTGTAAACAAGAATACCATTATTTTGTTTCCATGTCAACAAGTTTGACGAAAAGAGCAGTAATTTTGACCAACCATTTTCCCTATCATTCCATCAGCAGGGACTAATACGATAAGTGGCGTTATCATTACCCGAAGTCTGCTGCCACGCAAATATTGGCGAAAGCTTCATCACAAGCACTTAGTAGTACTCTGTTCGAAATGTCCCAAATTGCCTCCCCCCAGATAAATAAAGTCAGCAAAAAGCCCTTAGCTAGGCAGCACAGCTAAGGGCTTTTACGTTTTTACTTCTTATGCAAATTCAATCGTTGTGGGCGGCTTGGTGGTGTAGTCAAACAGGACGAAGCATTAGACATTTTTCGAATAAGACGATTTTAATAGTGCCAAAAGCGAACAAGATTGTTTTAACCATCACAAATTAGCATCAGAATATGTTGTGGTGTCGCTTCTTTATTAG
>CAVAHH010000168.1:3981-4539 GCA_963588395.1 bacterium | reverse complement strand
GGCTTTTTTTGCTTCGCTCTTGGCCATGTCATAGGCAGTTACTGCTTCCTCGGCGCTGTGCACTACGCGCATACCGCGGCCGCCACCGCCGTTGACAGCCTTGATGATAATGGGGTAGCCAAACTTTTCGCCAAAGTCAAGCACCTCCTGCATGCTGCTAATGGTGCCGTTGCTGCCGGGAATCATGGGGATGCCTGCCAGCTCGGCCTGCTTGCGGGCGTTGAGCTTATCGCCGAACATTACCAGATGCTCCAGACGGGGGCCGATGAAAATCAGGCCCTCTTCAGCGCAGCGGCGTGCCAGGTTGCTGTTTTCCGATAAAAAGCCGTAGCCGGGATGGATGGCATCAACGTCATGTTCCTTGGCTACGCGCAGGATATCTTCAATATCAAGATATGCATCGGTAGGGCTTTTACCTTCGCCTACCATGTAAGCTTCGTCTGCTTTGTTGCGGTGCAGCGAAAGTGTATCCTCCTTTGAATATATAGCAACAGTGCGGATTCCTAATTCATTGCAGGCGCGGAAAACGCGGATAGCGATTTCGCCGCGGTTAGCAAC
>CAVAHH010000168.1:0-3971 GCA_963588395.1 bacterium | reverse complement strand
TAGATATTTACATATTAATTGTATAGAAAATTTTATATAATTTCAAGCTGTCAAAGCTATGTATACAAGTATTCTTGCAGGACGGGACAGGCAGATACCAGCAAATTAGAGCCTTTTCTTTGCCCAAAAGCCTTCACACTTTTTTCAGTTGTATGACGTAATGTATAGGTATACAATAATAGTATCAATCATATTAAGGGGAGATGAAGCTATGAATAATGATGGCAACAAAAAGCGGTCACTGACATATTATTATGTGCTGACGCTGCTGATTATTTTAGTGTTCAATTCGGTAATTACGCCTTTGTTCTTTAGTCCGAAGATGAAGGAAATATCCTACAATAACTTTATCCAGATGGTGGATGAGGGCAAGGTATCCAAGGTTGAAATTACCGAAAAGCGCCTGGCGGCGGTGGATAAGAGTAACGAAAAGGAAATTTACGTTACAGGCAGGGTGGAAGACCCTGAGATAGTTAAGCGTTTGCTGAACAAAAATGTAGAATTTACCCAGGTTGTGCCAAAGGAGCAAAACCCGATTGCTGCCTTTTTTACCAATTGGATTATGCCTATCCTGATTTTCTTTGCCTTGGGGCAGCTGTTTATGTATTTTATGGGCAAGCGCATGGGCGGCAACGCCATGACATTTGGCAAGAGTAATGCCAAGGTGTACGTGGAGGCGCAGACTGGTAAAAGCTTTGCCGATGTCGCCGGGCAGGATGAGGCTAAGGAAGCGCTGATGGAGCTGGTGGATTTTTTGCATAACCCCGGCAAGTATAAGGAAATTGGTGCCAATATGCCTAAGGGCGCGCTTTTGGTTGGACCTCCGGGTACAGGTAAAACCCTGCTGGCTAAAGCAGTTGCCGGTGAAGCCAAAGTGCCGTTTTTCAGCATCAGTGGTAGTGAGTTTGTAGAAATGTTTGTGGGCATGGGCGCTGCCCGTGTACGTGACCTGTTTAAACAGGCGCAGGAAAAGGCACCCTGCATTGTGTTTATCGATGAGATTGATGCAATTGGCAAGCGTCGTGATAGCGGACAGTTTGGCGGCAATGACGAGCGCGAGCAGACGCTTAACCAGCTTTTGAGTGAGATGGATGGCTTTGATGGCAGCAAGGGTGTTGTTATTTTGGCAGCTACCAACCGCCCGGAATCGTTGGATAAGGCGCTGCTTCGTCCCGGTCGTTTTGACCGCCGCATCCCTGTAGAGCTGCCTGATCTGCAGGGGCGTGAGGCTATACTTAAGGTGCACGCACGCGACGTGCACATGGCAGATAATATTGATTACAGTACGCTGGCGCGTGCGACCGCAGGTGCCAGTGGCGCCGAGCTTGCCAACATCATCAATGAGGGTGCGCTGCGCGCTGTTAAGCTGCACCGCAGCGTTGTAGAGCAGGAGGATTTGGAGGAATCCATTGAAACCGTTATAGCAGGCTATCAGCGTAAGGGCGCGGTAATTTCGCCGCAGGAAAAGAAGGTTATCGCCTACCATGAAATTGGTCATGCGCTGGTGGCAGCTATGCAAAAGCACAGTGCCCCCGTGCACAAAATAACCATCATTCCCCGTACTAATGGTGCGCTTGGCTACACCATGCAGATTAGCGAAAATGACAGTGTACTGATGACGCGTGAGGAGTTATTTAATAAGATTGTCACTATGACCGGCGGACGCAGTGCCGAAGAAATTGTTTTCGGTAGCATCACCAGCGGTGCCTCTAACGATATTGAGCAGGCTACCAAGCTGGCACGCAATATGGTTACCCGCCTGGGTATGACGGAAGAATTTGATATGATGGCCACCGAGGTTATCACTAATCAGTATTTGGGCGGGGATGCAGCGCTACAGTGCAGCGAGACGACCGCCGGTAAGATTGATGCCAAGGTGCTGGCCCTGATTAAGGAAGCACACGAAAAGGCGCGCAAGATTTTGTCCGAAAATCGCAGTAAGCTGGACGTTTTGGCGCAGTACCTGCTGGAAAAGGAAACGATTACGGGGGAGCAGTTCATGGAGCTGTTGCATCAGGAGGAGGCTAGGGAAGCAGCTGATAGCACTGAAGAAAAAAATCTCTAAAAAATTTTTAATTAGCTATTGCTAACTCAAAAAATGTGTGGTACAATAGTCATGAAGTTAGTGATAGCTAACCAATGCATATCGTCCCTTCCTGATTTTGCATTGCAGCCTTGACCTTTGACCTTGACAATTTCCATAGGTGCATTGGTTAGCCCCTTACTTTAAAACAAGCTGCTATTTGCTTTTATAAGCAAATTCATATTTCTCCTCCAAAATGAAAAAACGCTGTGTATCCGTTAGGCAAGCGGATTACAGCGTTTTTTTATGTCGTTATCGTATTATAAACTTTCCGGCCTCGCCTTCACTTGGCGGCCCCCACGAAGAGGGGACCTTGGCAAAGTGTTTGTAGACTTACCATCTTCTGTAGCCGTGCTTTTTTTGGTATTCGCGTTCTGCCTTGCGGGCTTCACGCTCGGCCTCGTATAACTCGCGTGCGGCAAAAAAGTCTTCCAGCTTCCAGCCGCGGTTGAACATTTCGATTAAAAGCTTACCGGTGTTGTTGGCGTCATCAAAGGCTGTGTGCCACAGACCGGCGGTGTCAACCTCCTGCTCCTCGGTTGCTTTTTTCAGGCCGGTGGTATAGTCATCACCCTTCCACAGCCTGTAGGCTAATGCCAGGTCCAGGTAATCCTCGTATTGCACAGGGTTTGCAATCTTATGCCGTTCACAGCCTGTATCAAGAACCTTGTAATCCTCGGTGCCCCAAGCGACAAAATAGGTTTCACCTGCCTCGTACAGTGCGGCAAGCTGCTCCACCATGGCAGGGAATTCGATAGCGCTTTGCATATCCTTGGGGGTAATCATGCAAAAATCCATAGAATCCTTGGCCTGCTTGGGGAAAAAATGTGGTTTGACAAAGCTTTGGATGCGGCCGCTGTCAGCTAAAGGCTCGTCTGCCAGCTTCACGGCCCCAATCTCGATGATTTCCGAAAAGAAGCCACGCGGACGGCCAACTGGACGCTCGTAGGTGGTGAATTCAAAATCGACAACTAAAAATTTCTTCATCGTGTTACCTTCTTTGAAGCTTAATGAGTGCTGTTTAATTTTTCTTGCCACAGCACTTTTTATATTTTTTGCCACTGCCGCAGGGACAGGGGTCGTTGGGATAAATCTTTTTGGCCTTGGTGCCGACGCGACCGTTGGGTTTGGCGGCGTTCTTTTTGGCTATAGCCAGCTTTGTTGCTTCGTCCGGAGTGTGCCCGCCCAAGCAGAACATGCGGGTACCGCTGTTGTGCACTGCCTGCAGCAGCACCGAAAACTTGCCAAGATGCTTATAATTGCTCCAGACAGGGATATTATCCTGCAGTTTTTGGATAAGGCTTGCGGGTGGACGCAGCTCAAAGACGTTTTCATATTCGTATATATATTGGCACCAATAATGTGCTTCTACTGTGTTAATAGCCAAATCCGTGGCAAAAAAATCGTAAAGATTTTGGTAGGCACTGTTGCTTTGCAGATAGCCATAATGCGAAAGCTGAGTGATTTCCTCCGCTGTGGGCAGGTAAAGACCAAAGTTTTCGCGTGCCTGCTTCAATGCGGCAAACACTTGGGGATCTTCAATGCTTTTGAGCTGGATATTACCATCGGCAATCAAGCAGGGGTTAAAGCTGCCGGGAACCTCAGCTAAAAGCTGGCGCAGTTCGCCAGGCGTCAGGCTAAAGCCTTCCTTTTGCTTATACATGTCGCAGAAAAATTCTACAGGAACGCACAGATGCAGGCTACTCATGGCAGTAATACAGTCTAAAAGCCAGGCAAGCTGTTGACGGTGCGTATGGAAGGCAGGGATGTTAAGCTTTTTGTACAGTGTGCGTGCTTCCTTTACGGCCTCCAAGTAATTATCGTCATAGGCAGCAATATAACCCATAGAAATGAAGGGCAAAAGCAATGCGTATTCACTGTTATTGGG
>CAVAHH010000167.1:0-4578 GCA_963588395.1 bacterium | reverse complement strand
TAAGCACAGCAGCACCAACCTGTTTGCTAACTACCGCGACCTGGATATTTATAACGGTATTCGCTGGTTTAAGCTGGCAAACCCCGGAACGAGAAAAGTTACCGACATCAATGGCAATGTCATTAGTGACACTATTAGCGGTTTAACGCACCTGCCCTCTGCTCCCGACGGTGGTCACAACTATTCTGCTAACGGTACCTGGAAGGCCGGTTATGGCTGGTTTGCAACCTTGAACCACGAGCAGTACATGAATGATAACTGGACCTTGTTTGCTAACTTTGGCTATAGCAGACAAAAGCTTAACCAAAACGTTTCGCCGAATATGAGCTCCTATTGGATTACCGATAACGCAGGCAACTATGATTATCTGCAGACCAACAGCGCTACGCCGCAGCGTTCTTATTATGCACAGTTCGGCAGCAAAAACAAATTTGAAACCGGTGCGTTAAAGCACGAGGTTGTACTGTCTGCTGACAAGGCCTGGAGAAACAGAAACGGTTCTAATACCGTGCCTGGCACCAGATATTTTGGCAATGCCAATATTTATAGTGGTCCTATCAGCCAGCTTGCTGATGCCGGCCTGATTAGCTATACTACAAGACCCAACAACAAAACCTCTATCTGGGGCGTATCTCTCTTGGATAATATCGAATATGGCAAGTGGGACGCTATGCTTGGCATTCACAAGCATGGTGCAACTGCCAAGTCCTGGAACAGCAGCAGCAAGAGCTGGGGTAAGGAGCAAAAATCTGACGCTACCTGCCCGACCTACTCCCTGAGCTACGCTCCGGACGAGCATGTGACAATTTATGGCAGCCACTCCGAAAACTTTGATATCGGTACTGCTGCTGGCAGTGGCTACAAAAACTATGGCGAAATTCTGCCGCCTGCTAAGACTAAACAAAATGAGTTTGGCGTAAAGTATCAAAACAAGGGCACTTTGTACACTGTTGCTTATTTTGATATCGATCAGGCTAACAACGTCGGCGAGCTTATCAACGGCGAATCCTACTACGTGCAGGATGGCAAGGTCAACCACAAGGGCTTGGAGCTGAGCGTTAACGGCAGATTGGCAGATAAATGGTATGGCATGATTGGTGTTGCCTACATGGACGCAAGATATAAGAACATGGGCAGCAGCATGTCCTTCAAAAATGGCGTGCGTGAATCCGGCCAAGGCTTGTGGAGTGGTTCGGCGGCACTGGAATACAGGGCAGACGACAGCTTTAGCGTTATCGGCCGTGCAACCTATACCGGCAGCACCCCGTTCTACACTGTAAACTACAATAGCAGCACTGCAACCAAAGATAGCAAGCACTTGGAGGCTCCTGCATACATGGTATACGATTTGGGCGTAACCTATAACACCAAGATTAATACTGTGCCTGTAAAATTGAGCGCAATGTGCTATAATCTGCTTGACAAGGATTATTGGACTGTTGCCCGCGGTGACCAATTGTATTTGTCCACTCCGAGAACCTTCTTCCTGTCTGCTGAATTTACTCTGTAATAGCTGAATTTGTTGTATAATACAAGAGGGTGGCAGCCGCCACCCTCTTTCTTCATACGTAGGGATAAGGACGTTTAGCTATGAAAAAATTAGTGTGTCTGTTTTTGCTGCTGCTTGCTTTGCTAAGTGCAGGCTGCACGCAGGAGCAGCAGCAACAAAAGCATACAGATAATAAGGATAAGGCCGTGGTGACGTTGGCAGCCTACCGTCATCTGGCGCCTGGTAATAAGGACGCCTTTTACTGCAGTAAGATTTTGGGCGTGTGGGAGCCGCTGGTAACGCGCGATGAGAGCGGTCTGCCTGCTCCCTGCCTGGCGGAAGGCTGGGAGATGCATGACGGCGGACGCGAATGGGTATTTCGCCTGCGCAGGGGAGTGGTGTTTCATAATGGCACGCCCTTTGACGCAGATGCTGTCATCAAAAATTTTGACAGGATGAAAAAGGGCTTAAAGCGCTCTAATTTTTATAATTTATCTTTGGAGGCCTTTTATCCCTCCCTACAAAAATACGAAAAGCTGGATGCCTACACTATGCGTCTGACCTTTGCTGAGCCTAACATTAATCAGGTATATAAAATGACGGATTTTGGCAGTCCGATTTTTGCGCCGGAATGCTTTGATGATGAGGGGAATTTTAAGGAGATTGCCATCGGTACAGGTCCCTATAGGATTACCGAAAACGCATTGAACAAATATGTTGTGCTGGAGCGTAATGAGCATTATTGGGGCAGCAAGGGGCACATTAAAAGCTTTGTCGTACGCAGTATTCCTAACACCGATGCACGCTACGCTGCCCTGAAGGCGGAGGAGATTGACGGTGTGCTGGATTTGAACGCTATTCCGCCGTTTTTGGCAGAGGAGATCAAAAAGGACCCGCGCTTTGCCGTGGCAACCAATAAATCCACCATGATCCGCTACCTGGCTCTCAACAATAACAGGTTTCCGTTCAATGACGTGCGTATGCGGCAGGCGGTGAGCTTGGCGATCAACAGGAAAAATTTGGTAGACGCGCTGTATTTAAACTATGCGCAGCCAACGATGAACATTCTAAATTACACCAGTCCCGGCTATAAGGAGTTTCCGCTGGAGTATGATATGACGCGGGCCAAGGCGCTGGCACGGCAGGTTTTGGGGGATAAGCGCTGCGATATTAGCTATTGTATTAATGGTGCGGAGCCGCTGCAAAAGGGCGAGGCTGAGCTGATTGCCTACTGGCTGGAGCAGATTGGCCTTGATGTGCATATCCAGTCGCTGGAATATGGCACCCGTGCTAAAATGCTGCGCAAGGGTGAATATGACATCGCCCGCCTGCAGAAGGGGCTGGCCAATGGTGATCCCTATGACGTGCTGTATAGCTTTTTGTCGCCGCAGGGCGCGCTTTATATCAGCAGCAGCACTGGGTATAAAAATGCGGAGCTAGAGGAGCTGCTGCGGAGGGTAAAGCATACTGTAGACGCAGGGCAGAGACAGCAGATTTTTGACAGGGTGCAGGAAATCGCAGTTGAGGACGAGCCCTTGGTGGCGCTCTTTAACGATATGAATATTGTCGCCTACAACAAACGTCTGAAGAACTACAGGCCATTGATTTATGGCGTGGATTTGAGCAGGGTGGAGCTGGCAGAAAATGATTAGATATTGCTTTTACAGAATTTTGATGGCAGTGCCTGTGCTTGTTGGCATCAGCCTGCTGGCATTTGCCTTGGGGCTGCTGTCGCCCGGGGACCCGGCTGAGTTCGCACTTAACCAGAACGGACTGGATGCCCCCACGGAGGCGCAGCTGGCGGAAATGCGCGAGGAGCTGGGACTTAACCGTCCGGTGTATGTGCAGTACCTGGCCTGGATGGAGCAGGTGCTGCAGGGAAATTTGGGCAGTAGCTACATCAGTGGCAGAGATATTTTGCAGGAGCTTTTGCTGCGTCTGCCGGTGACGGCCGAGCTGGCGGTGCTGGCGCTGGCACTGGCGGCCGTTGTGGGGATTGTGACAGGCGTGCTAGGCGCTGTGTACAAGGATAGCACGCTAGACAGGCTGCTGCAATTTGTTACGAATATTATGCTGGCAGTGCCGGGCTTTTGGCTGGCGCTGCTCATGATTTTGCTCTTTAGCGAAACGCTGCGCTGGCTGCCGACAAGTGGAAGCGGCAGTCTGCGGCATTTTGTCCTGCCGGCGCTGGCGGTGTCGCTGTCTACGGCGGCGACGGTTTGCCGCTATATGCGCAGCTCGCTTTTGCAGGAGTTTGCTGCGCAATATTTTACTATTGCGCGTGTGCGCGGCTTGGGCAAGGCACGCCTGCTCTTTTCCTATGCTCTGCCTAATGCGCTTTTGCCTGTTATCGCTCTTTTGGGCAATTATTTTGCCGGCATTTTGGGCGGTTCCGTTATCGCGGAAAGTATTTTTGCGCTGCCGGGCATCAGCAGCATGGCGCTGGAGGCGATACGCCTGCGTGATTACCCTGTGCTGCAGGCCTACGTGCTTTTTACTGGCTGGTTGCTGGTAGTGATTACGCTTTTGGTGGACGTGCTCATGCTGCATCTCAATCCTAAATTACAGGCAGGTGATGGCAGATGAGGCAAAGAAATTGGCAGCTTTACTTTGCTGTTTTAGTGCTGGCGTTTATTATTTTGGGTAGCGTGCTGGCACCGCTTTTGGCAACACACAATCCCTTTGAGCCTGATATGGCGAGCCGCCTGCAGGGACCAAGCTGGCAGCATTTTTTTGGCACAGATGCGCTGGGACGAGATATGTATAGCCGTATTTTATATGGCGGCAGGGCGTCGATGCTGCTGACGCTGGTATCATCGGTGCTGGCATTGGCGGTGGGGGTGGCGGCAGGTACGGCCTGCGGTTTTTACGACGGGCGGCTGGATTTGTGCATTACCACGCTGAGCAACATCTTTCAGGGTATACCAGGCAGCTGCTTTATGATTGCGCTGGCAGGCGTTTTGGGGCCTTCTATCCACAGTCTGGTGCTGGCGCTGGTGGTGACAAGCTGGGCCGGTTTTTCGCGCATTGTGCGGGCCGAGGTGCTGCAGCTGATGGCCGAGCCCTTTGTAGAGGGCTTGCGCTGTCTG
>CAVAHH010000166.1:0-4583 GCA_963588395.1 bacterium | reverse complement strand
CTTTAGGTCTATAAAACGTCCATGAGTATTGATCTCATCATTTGTATAATAGCCCTCACGGCGGTAGCCATCATCCGGCCAAGTCGTTGCTCCTTCGCCCTCCAGATGGCCATTGCGGAAGCTGCCTTCATAAATCCACGTTGTTTTGGTGTCAGTAGTAGTAGAAGTAAATCTGCCCTGGCCATTAGGCAAGCCGTTGGCATTTACCTCGCCCTCATAATAGCCATAATAACTTCTACCCCAAAGATACAAGGTCATATATTGGCTTACATAATCCTTATACGAACTGCCTGCATAACCGCCGCCATTAGCATAGACAGGCTGCACAGCTGGCATAAAGGCACAGGCAACGCCTGCTGCCAGTGCCAGGCTCAAAATCAGCTTTTTCATTTTACAGCATCTCCTCCCTTAACTATACCCAAAAACAAGCCCATCAAAGTCCAAACTTCAACGGGCTTACCTTATTTTTCGTCCAGACACCTCGCCTAAACTATAATACTGCTCTTATAAATGTCTGGTAAGACACTCCATCAGCATCATGTTGCTCACAACGCCAATTCCTCCAGGCACAGGTGTAAAAGCACTGGCCTTTTGCGCCACGGCAGGGTCTACATCTCCCACCAGCTTGCCATCTACGGCGTTGATACCAACATCAACAATCACAACGCCCTCTTTTACCATTTCGGGCTTTACGAAGCAGGCCTTGCCAACCGCTGCAACAATTACATCTGCCTGCTGCAAAAGCTGCGGTAGATTGCGTGTGCGCGAATGGCAGATGGTAACTGTGGCATTTTTTGCCAGCAGCAAAATGCTCGCAGGCTTACCCACAACATTACTACGGCCAATTACCACAACGTGCTTGCCCTCCAGCTCTATGCCATAATGCTCCAGCGTTGCCATGCAGGCGCGCGGAGTACAGGGAGCAAAACGGCTGCGGCCCATAAACACATCACCCACGTTTTGCGGACTCAGGCAGTCCACATCCTTATTAGGCGAAATAGCAGCACCGATGGTATCGCCGTTAATATGCTTAGGCATTGGCATCATCGGCATAATACCGGTTACATAACGGTTGCGGTTAAGCTTTTTAATGACACCCACAACCTCCTCCTCCGGCGTATCTGCCGGCATCAGGATTACCTTGGCGGCACCGCCCAGGCTTTCGATTAGCTTGACCAGCCTGTCCTTATATACATGGGATGCAGGGTCATCCCCCACAACCAAAATAGCTAACGTAACAGTCAGGCCGCGCTGCTTTGCCGCAGCAATCTTTTTTGTAATAGCCTCACGGTAAACGTCGGCAACAGGCTTACCCCTCATTAAAATTGTTTCCATGACATTTCACCTCAAAAAATAATGTAAAGTATATATTTTATATTTCTATTTTTCATAAAGCAGATGGTACCTTTCCACCTAGTCAAGACTGGCGAGAAGGTATCAGATGCGAAGTAAATCTAACGACGGCGTACTAGAAGTACGTCCAGGCAAATTCATAAAGCAGATGGTACCTTATTCGCCAGTCTTGTATTAGAAGAGACCGCTGATAACACCTGCATCCGACACATCTATCTTTTCTGCTGCCGGAACCTTAGGCAGACCTGGCATGGTCATAACGTCACCGGTCAATACAACGACGAAGCCGGCACCGGCTGAGATGCGGCAGTTTTTGATGGTGATGTTAAAGCCACTGGGACGACCTAAAAGCGCAGGGTCATCCGAGAAGGAATATTGGGTTTTTGCCATACATACAGGCAGGTTACCATATCCCAAGTCTTCAAACTCCTTGAGTGCCTTGCTTGCTTCCTTAGTATAGTTTACACCGTCAGCGCCATAGATTTCCTTAGCGATGGTAGCGATTTTATCCTTCAGACTATATTCCAACGGATAGATAGGTGCAAAGCTGCTCTTACCGCTTTCAGCCAGCGCAATAACCTCTTTGGCAAGGTCAATACCGCCCTCGCCGCCCTTGGCAAAGACATCGGACAGAGCAACATTCACGCCGTGCTTAGCGCAATGCTCACGCACTGCCTCCAGCTCCTCGGCTGTATCCTGGGCAAAAATGTTGATAGCAACAACGCAGGGAACGCCAAACTTTTTGACGTTTTCGATGTGCTTTTCCAAATTTACCAGGCCTTTTTTAACTGCTTCCACATTAGGTGTGGTCAGCTCGGTCTTGGGTACGCCGCCGTGCATCTTTAAAGCACGCACGGTAGCAACAATAACTGCTGCATCAGGCTTAAGACCAGCGTAACGGCATTTAATATCAAAGAATTTTTCTGCGCCCAGGTCAGCACCGAAGCCGGCCTCGGTAATGGTGTAATCTGCCAGCTTCATAGCTGTTTTGGTAGCCATGACGCTGTTGCAGCCGTGGGCGATATTAGCAAAGGGGCCGCCGTGGATGATAGCAGGCACATTTTCTAAGGTCTGTACCAGGTTCGGCTTAATGGCATCCTTCAAAAGTGCTGCCATTGCGCCCTGTGCCTTAATCTGCCCTGCGGTAACAGGCTTGCCGCTATAATCATAGGCAACGATGATCTTAGCCAGACGCTCCTTGAGGTCGTGCAGGTCGTTGGCCAGGCACAGAATTGCCATAACCTCAGATGCAACGGTGATATCAAAGCCATCCTGACGGGGAACACCGTGTGCCTTACCGCCCAAGCCAACTACGATATTACGCAGCTCGCGGTCGTTCATATCCACGACACGCTTCCACACAATACGACGCGGATCAATGTTCAGCGCATTACCCTGCTGGATATGATTGTCAAGCATAGCAGCGAGTAGCATATGTGCCGACGTGATAGCATGAAAATCACCTGTAAAGTGCAGATTGATGTCCTCCATAGGCACAACCTGCGAATAGCCGCCGCCTGCAGCACCGCCCTTAATACCCATGCAGGGACCAAGAGACGGCTCACGCAAAGCCACAATTGCCTTTTTTCCCAGCTTAGCCAAGCCCTGCGCCAAACCTACGGTGGTAGTGGATTTGCCCTCACCTGCCGGGGTTGGAGTGATAGCGGTCACCAATACCAGCTTGCCTGCCTTGTTGTCTGCCACCTTACGGATGAGATCATAGGACAGCTTCGCCTTGTATTTACCATATAATTCAATATCGTCCTCACCTATGCCCAGCTTAGCTGCGACATCAGTAATTTTTTGCATTTTTGCCTGTTGGGCAATTTCAATATCGGATAACATTTATAATTCCCCTCCTGTTTTCTAATTCAAAAGCTATCTGGTATAATTCTTCCCCAGACATTTATTTTCCTGCCTGAAAAGGTCATGTATACAAAATAATTCTACTTAAACCAAACCTCAACCGTGCTACCCTCATCTGCCTCGGTTCCTGCAGGCGGCTTCTGCTGATAAGCACTGCCACTACCATATGGCTTCAGTCGTAAATGTCCCTGCTGCAAAAGCTCGGCAGTATAACGCATATCCAGACCTGTAAAGTCCGGCAGCTTAATTTTACCATTGGGCAAAAGCTGCATCGTCGGCAGCTCCTTGGATTTGGCAGCCTCCTTGCGACCAACAGCGTTCATCTCTTCAAACGAAGGTAGTCCCTCACTCGAAGCAGGTTGAATGCCTTTAGCTACTAAAATCTGCTGTAGCGTATCACGGAAGATAGGCGCGCTTACCTGCGAACCATAAAACGCTCCCTGCGGCGTATCCAGCATTACCAGCATCGCATAACGCGGCTTGTCTGCAGGCACAAAGCCCACGAACGAAGCGATGTACTGGCCTGCGGCGTAACCGCCGCCCTCGGCCAGCTTTTCGGCTGTGCCTGTTTTTCCGGCAATGCGGTAGCCCTTAATGGCGGCAGTCTTACCGCCACCCTCGCTTACTACCATTTCCATCATAGCGCGCATCTGACGTGCCACCTGCTCGGTCATCACATTGCGCACAACCTTTTTCTGTCCCTCGCGGATGGTGCTGCCATCTGCCGCAACAATCTTTTTCACGATATATGGCTGTAAAAGCTCACCACCGTTGGCAATAGCGCAAATCGCACGCAGCACCTGGATAGGCGTCACTGCTACACCCTGACCTATAGCCATTGTTGCCACGTCAGGCTCATACATGGCCTTAGGGTCGTACAAAATGCCGCCCTCCTCGCCCGGCAGGTCTATGCCTGTGGGTGTGCCAAAGCCAAACTTTTTAGCATAGCTGATGAGCCTGTCGGCACCAAGCTGCATACCCAGCTGTACCATGCCTGTGTTGATGGAAAACTTGATAACTGTTGAAAACGGCACCGTCCCCATGCCCTCGCTATCCCAGTTGTGGATGACGCGGTCGGCAACACGGATGCTGCCCAAATCCTGAAACTTAGTATCCGGTGTAATAATGCCTTCGGTGAGTCCCATACAGCCAACCAACGGCTTAAATACCGAACCAGGCTCATAAATCATCGAGATAGCCTTATTATTCCAGCTGTCAGCACTATATTTGCCAAAGTTATTGGGATCGAATGTAGGTCTGCTTGCCATGCCCAAGACCTCACCGGTATACGGATCCATAATAATGGCAGCTGCTCCCTTGGCTTTAGTACGCGCAATGGCATCGTCCATGGCATCCTCCAGCAC
>CAVAHH010000165.1:0-4605 GCA_963588395.1 bacterium | reverse complement strand
ATGTTCAGACGGGTGAGCGAACCTTTGAGGCTGCTGCCCTATTGCGCCGCTGTGGTGCTAATCCTAATTTAGTGCGCCAGCTGTTTAAGGACGATATGAGTCTGGTACAGCAAAAGGCTAAGCTGCTGACAGAGGCTAAGATGCCTATAGCTGGTTTGGCTATTACTATTATGCATAATGCTGAAAATGTTACTATGTCTTCCGTACTTGCCGCGCAGACAGCGGACAGCCTGATTACTATTGAAGGTGTGGCTGTAGGCGTGGCAATTGTTGAATATAATGATGGATCTCTGAGCATTAGTGCCCGCAGTGACGGTAGCGTCAATGTGCAGGTTATTATGGAAGAGCTAGGCGGCGGTGGCCACCAGACGGTGGCCGGAGTGCAGCTGGCAGACAGGCGTGCCAGGGATGTAGAAGCGCAGCTCATAGAGCTGACAAAAAAACAATTAGAGGAGTGTAAAACAGATGAAAGTAATTCTTTTACAAGATGTTAAAAGCTTAGGCAAAAAAGGCGATATTGTAGAAACCGCTGAGGGCTATGGTCGTAACTATCTGCTGCCGCGCAAGCTGGCGAAGGAGGCTACTGCTGCTAACTTGAACCAGGCTAAGCAGGATCAGGCTACTGCTAAGCACCGTGCAGCTCAGGCTAAGGATGAGGCTGTTGTTTTGGGCGCGCAGATAGAAAAGGTTGTTGTTACCTTGAAGGTGCGCGTGGGCGAAAATGGCAAGATGTTTGGCTCTGTAACCTCTAAGGATGTTGCAGAAGCCTTAATTAAGCAAACCGGCCTGGATATTGACCGTCGTAAAATTGAGCTCAAGAGCGCAGTAAAGGGCTTAGGCGAATACATTGCCGTAGCTAAGCTGCACACAGATGTTACTGCCAGCTTTAAGGTTATGGTAGAAGCAGAATAATATTGTTGTTCTCGTTAGGGACTGTTGCCGTTGGCGACAGTCCTTTTTCTCTGTGGAAATATTCGTTGATGCTAGATTTTATGGAATAGATTCCATAAAATAGCAAAATTATCCATTTTTAGGGAATGAATTCCAGAAAAATGTTGTGAATATCAAAAATGTGGAATATAATACTAGAAAAAGGGGGGGTGTTTGTGTGGAACTGATAGATAGATATGAGTATATTTCCTGGTTAGAGCGATGGCAGGATAAACAGATAATTAAGGTTGTGTCCGGTGTGCGCCGGTGTGGTAAATCAACTCTCTTTGATTTGTTTAAGAAACAATTATTGGCTACGGGGACAGCTGAAAAGCAAATCATTAGTATCAATTTTGAAGCCATAGAGTTTGAAGATTTACGGGACTATAAAAGCTTGTATAAATATATTGTCGAGCGTATACAGAATGACAGGATGAATTACATCTTTTTGGATGAGGTGCAGCATTGCGCGCAATACCAAAAGGCAGTAGATAGTCTGTTTATCAAGAATAATTGTGATATTTATCTTACTGGTTCTAATGCTTACTTTATGTCAGGTGAATTAGCAACGGTATTATCCGGAAGATATGTTGAGCTAAAAATGCTACCCTTGTCATTCAAGGAATTTAATCAAGGCTTACAGGGAAAATTTAAGGAACTGGGAAGGGCGGAACAATTCGATCTATATCTTACCTTTGGTGCTTTTCCATTCATTAGCAAATATAATAGCTTTAATGAAGATGCTCTAAGCTATTTACAGGATGTGTATAATACAATTATACTTAGCGATGTAGTTAAGCGCTTGAAGGTTGCAGATGCTACATCTTTAGATAATTTGGTACGCTTTATGGTATATAGTGTAGGCAACAAGATATCAATCAACAAAATTGCCAATACGCTTAAATCTGCCGGGAAGAGTATAGATACGAAAACGATAGAAAAATATCTGTTGGGATTGTGTGATGCGCTTTTGTTGTACAAGGCTCCACGCTATAATATTAAAGGCAGGCAGCTTTTGACAACACTGGGAAAATTTTATGTTGTTGATATAGGTTTACGCAATCTGCTCGTCCGAGGCAAGAAGAGCGATATTGGTCATGTGCTGGAAAATGTTGTTTATTTGGAGCTTAAAAGAAGAGGCTTTGAAGTTTATGTCGGTGACCTGGAAAACGGCGAGGTGGATTTTGTCGCCATCAAAGGTAGTGTGCTCGAGTACTATCAGGTTTCTGCAACCACCTTGGATGCAAAAACTTTGCAAAGGGAGCTTGCGCCTTTAAAGCGGATTGCTGATAATTATCCAAAGTATCTGCTGACTTTGGATACAGTTTTTGCTAATGCTGACTATGAGGGTGTACGTAAGCTGAATGTTCTGGAGTGGCTGTTAGAATGAAATAGTATGGCAGGTTGTCTATATAGTCCTTGCTTATATCACAGCTTAGTTGTAGGGTGTATCACGTCTTAACAGCATTTAAAGTATATAGTATAATATAAGCAGTGACTACGTTTTTGCATGGTAGTTGCTGCTTTATTTTGTTAATATAGGAGAATGATGATGCTAGAAGAAAGAGTTCCTCCCCAAAACATAGAAGCTGAGCAGGCCGTGCTTGGCGCCATGCTGATTGATAAGGAGGCCATTGCCAAGGTAACGGAAATCCTTACGTCCGATGATTTTTACCGTGAGGCCCATCGCGTTATTTTTAATGCTATGATGGAGCTGTATAACAAGAATGAAGCGGTTGATATGGTGACGATCACCGAAATTTTGAAGCGCGACAACAAGCTGGAGGATATCGGCGGCATTGCCTATATCACTAGCTTAGCAAACGTGGTGTTGACGGCCGCCAACGTAAAATATCATGCGGACATAGTGGCTGAAAAATCTGTCCTGCGCCAGCTGGTACGTGTTTCTACCGAAATTGCGGCTATGGGCTATGAGGCTAATGACGATGTGGGCACGCTTTTGGATAATGCTGAAAGCCGCATATTAGAAATTTCCAACCGCAAAAAGAAAGCCGATTTTACGCCTATCAATGATGTGCTGATGGAGAGTGTACAGAGTATAGAAAAGCTGCTCAATAATAAGGGCGGTCTTACCGGTCTGCCTACGGGCTTTGCCGATTTAGACAAGCTGACGAGTGGCCTGCAGCCTTCGGACTTTGTAATTTTGGCAGCCCGTCCTTCTATGGGTAAAACTGCGCTGGCACTAAACATTGTGCAGAATGTGGCACTGCGTGCGCATAAAAAGGTAGGCGGTGAGGCACGTAGCGTGGCCTTTTTCAGCTTGGAAATGAGCAAGGAGCAGCTGGTTAACCGTATGCTGTGTGCTGAGGCCGGCATTGACAGTCAGCGACTGCGCGTGGGCGAAATGCACGACGAGGATTGGACGCACTTGTGGGATGCCTGCGATGTTATGAGCAAGGCTAAAATTTATATTGACGATACCGCAGGTATTACGGCTATGGATATGCGTAGCCGTGCCCGTCGCCTAAAGGCTGAGCATGGGCTGGATTTAATCGTTGTCGACTACCTGCAGCTGATGCAGGGCAGTGGCAAACGTAACAGCTCTAACGACCGTCAGCAGGAGGTTTCGGAAATTTCGCGTTCGCTGAAGGCACTGGCGCGTGAGCTGAATGTGCCTGTGCTGGCATTGTCGCAGCTGAGCCGTAGCGTGGAATCGCGCCAGGTGAAGCGGCCGATGCTCAGTGACTTGCGTGAATCCGGCTCCTTGGAGCAGGATGCGGATATTGTAGCCTTTTTATACCGTGAGGATTACTATAATCCTGAGACAGAAAATAAGCATACCGAGCTGATTATAGCCAAGCATCGTAATGGTCCTGTCGACACGGTAAACCTATTTTTCCAAAAGCAATTTACGAAATTTGTGGGCTTTACCAAGATGGAAAGCTAATAAAATGGTGGATGGCTGCCTGAATGTGGTCATTCGCCTTTTTGTTTCCGAATATTTTTCGTTATTTGTGTAAAAAACGTTCATAAAGCTTGCGGGAAAGCGCGGAAAATGATATGATATTTATGCACTAAATTGTGATGAAGAATCTGAAGGTAAGTCTTTGGCTTTCAGATGTTTTTTCATGAATAAAATTGTCTTGGGAGGCATACAGAAAATGATTGATCGTTATACTCATCCTGAAATGGGTAATATCTGGACCCTCGAAAACGAATTCCGTACCATGCTGAAGGTAGAGATTCTGGCTTGCGAGGCTATGAACAAATTGGGCGTTGTACCTGATGATGCCCTGAAGGACATTCAGACTAAGGCCGACTTCCGTCTGGAGCGCATTAAGGAAATTGAAGCAGTTACCAACCATGATGTTATTGCTTTCCTGACGAATGTGGCAGAATATGTCGGCGATGCGTCCAAATACATTCATAAGGGACTTACATCCAGCGATGTTAAGGATACTGCTCTGTGCTATATGACAGTACAGTCTGCTGATATTATTATGCGTCATCTGGAAAATTTCCATGAAATTCTGCGCCGCCGTGCTGCTGAATTTAAATACACGGTAATGATTGGCCGTACTCATGGCATTCATGCAGAACCGATGACTTTCGGCATGAAATTTTTGCTGTGGTCTGCCGAAATTGAACGTAATATTGAACGCTTAAAGCAAGCGCGTGAGATGATGTCGGTAGGTAAGCTGTCCGGTGCAGTTG
>CAVAHH010000164.1:0-4635 GCA_963588395.1 bacterium | reverse complement strand
GCCCACGCCCTCAACGACAGCGTTCACGCCGCTATTGCGGATGCAGAAGCGTTCACCGGCGGTGCCGCTGATATAGGCCTCGCCGCTGGTGGCACCATAAAAGGCCACGTTACCGATGATAACGTTTTCGTGCGGGTTAAAGCGCGCCTCGCTGTCGGGATAGATGATGAGCTTGCCACCGGAAAGACCCTTGCCCACGTGGTCGTTGGCATCGCCCTCCAGCTCCAGCGTCACGCCCCTAGGCAAGAAGGCACCAAAGCTCTGGCCGGCACTGCCCTTAAAGTGCAGGTTGATGGTGTCAGCAGGCAGGCCCTCGGCGCCATAACGGCGGGTAATTTCGCTGCCCAAAATCGTGCCGACAACGCGGTCAGTATTTTTGATCGGCAGTGTGATGGATATCGGCTTTTTGCTTTCCAGATTGCTGCCGCAGATATCCAAAAGCTCGCGCATATCCAGCGATTTTTCGAGCTGGTGGTTTTGCTTTTTGGTGCACACCTGGCTGGCACCAGGCTCCACCTCAGGCTTATAAAGCAGCGGCGAAAGATCTAGATTTTTGTTTTTCCAATTGCGCTCCTCGGCCGGCTTAGGCAGCAGCACCTCGGTGCGGCCCACCATCTCGTCAATAGTGCGGAAGCCCAGCATAGCCATATATTCGCGTACCTCCTGCGCGATGAAGTGCATATAGTTAACAACATATTCCGGCTTGCCATGGAAGTTTTTGCGCAGCTCGGGGTCCTGTGTGGCCACGCCCATGGGGCAGGTGTTGAGATTGCATACACGCATCATAATGCAGCCCAGGGCAACCAGCGGTGCGGTGGCAAAGCCAAACTCCTCGGCACCCAAAAGCGCAGCAATGATTACGTCACGGCCGGTCATCAGCTTACCGTCGGTTTCCAGCGTTACGCGGTCACGCAGGTTATTGAGCAAAAGCGTCTGGTGCGTTTCCATCAGGCCCAGCTCCCAGGGCAGGCCTGCGTGGTTGATAGACGTGCGCGGCGAGGCGCCGGTACCGCCATCATAGCCGCTGATGAGCACAACGTCGGCACAGGCCTTGACTACGCCTGCGGCAATAGTGCCTACGCCCACCTCGCTCACCAGCTTGACGCTGATGCGGGCACGGGGGTTAGCGTTCTTCAGATCGTGGATGAGCTCGGCCAAATCCTCGATAGAATAAATATCATGATGCGGCGGCGGCGAAATCAGGCCAATGCCTGCAGTCGTGCCACGACATTCGGCAATCCAGGGATACACCTTGCCGCCTGGCAGCTGGCCGCCCTCGCCGGGCTTAGCACCCTGGGCGATTTTGATCTGGATTTCGTCAGCATTCACCAAATAGTTGCTGGTAACGCCAAAGCGGCCGCTGGCCACCTGCTTAATGGCACTGCGCTTGCTGTCGCCGTTAGGCAGCGGTGCAAAGCGTCCGGGGTTTTCACCACCCTCGCCCGTATTGGACTTACCGCCGATGCGGTTCATGGCGATCGCCAGACATTCATGCGCCTCCTGACTCAGCGAGCCATAGCTCATAGCGCCGGTCTTGAAGCGATGGCAGATGCTCTCTACGCTTTCCACCTCGTCTATATTCACAGGCAGGCGCTGCGGCGTAAAGGTGAGCATGCTGCGCAGGTTCTGGTTGGCAAAGCTGCTGCTGCGCAGCTGCTTGCTAAATTCCTTAAACAGCTTATAATCACCCGTCTTGCAGGCCTCCTGCAGCTTCACGATCGTCTGGGGATTTAGCATATGCTGCTCGCCGCCGTTGCGCCATTGGTAATGTGAGCCTGATTCGTAGCTGAAGAGGTCGATGTCACCTGCAGCGAAAGCAGGCTCGTGACGCATAGCCACCTCCTTGGCGATTTCGTCCAGGCCGATGCCTTCAAGGCGCGAGGGCGTACCCGTAAAGTACTCGTTGACAACGCTGCTGCTGATGCCGATAGCTTCAAATATCTGCGCGCCACGATAAGACTGCACTGTAGATATACCCATCTTGGACAAAATTTTGGCAATACCGTGGGTGCAGGCACTGATATAATTTTCGCTGGCCTTTTCGTAGCTAACGTCCACCATACCGCTTGCGCACATGCTTTCCAGGCTTTCAAACGCCAGGTAGGGGTTAATGCCGCTCACGCCATAGCCCAAAAGCAATGCCAGGTGGTGCACCTCACGCGGCTCGGCCGATTCTATGATGATGGAGGCACGCAGACGCGTACCGTTTTTAATCAAATGATGATGCAGACCTGCGCCGGCCAAAAGTGCAGGCACAGCCGCCAGCTCCTTGCTGATGCCACGGTCCGACAAAATCAAAATGCACTTACCCTCGGCAATATATTTATCAGCAGCGGCAAAAATAGCGTCCAGTGCCTTCTTCAAGCCTGCGCCACCCTCATCCACCTTGTAGAGCATGGGGATGGTTGCTGCCTCAAAGTTGGGGATATTCTTCAGCTTAGCCAGCTCAATATTGCTCAGCACCGGTGATTCTGCCGCAATCAGGCGGCAGCTTTCGGGCTGCGGGTCGATAAAATTCAGCTCGGGACCGATAGCGCTGGTGGTGTCAGTAAACACCTCCTCGCGGATAGCGTCGATAGGCGGATTGGTGACCTGTGCGAAAAGCTGCTTAAAATAATTATACAAAAGCTGCGGCTTTTCGCTGAGCACGGCCAAGGGGGCGTCGTTACCCATAGCTCCCAGCGGATCGATGCCCTTTTGCGCCATCGGACGCAAAAACTTCGTCAAATCCTCCAGCGTATAGCCAAAGGCACGCTGACGCTGTAGCAAGGTCTGCGGATCGGGCACGGGCAGCTCGCTCTTAAGCGGGATATTTTTAAGCTTGATGGAATTTTCATCCAGCCATTTGCGGTATGGGTGCTCACCAGCAATTTTATGCTTTATCTCATCGTTGCCGATGATGCGTCCCTGCTCAGTATCAATCACCAGCATACGTCCTGGGCGCAGGCGATCCTTCTTCACAACGGTGGCAGGGTCGATATCCACAACGCCTACCTCGGAGGCCAACACAATGGTGTTATCGTTGGTTATGTAATAGCGTGACGGACGCAGGCCGTTGCGGTCCAGGGCGGCACAAATCATGCGGCCATCCGTAAAGGCCATGGCAGCGGGGCCGTCCCAAGGCTCAATCTGCGAATTATGGTATTCAAAAAACGCCTTCAGGTCATCATCCAGATGCGGGTTCTTGCCCCAGGGCTCCGGAATCATCATCATCGCGGCATGTGGCAGGCTGCGTCCGCTCATCAGCAAAAATTCCAGCACATTATCAAACATGCCCGAATCAGAGCCTGTTTCGTCCACGATAGGCATAATCTTCTGGATATCATTACCCCACAGGCTGTTGCCGCACATCGTCTGACGGGCACGCATCCAGTTGATGTTACCACGCAGCGTGTTGATTTCGCCGTTGTGCATCAAATAGCGGTACGGATGCGCACGCTCCCAGCTGGGGAAGGTGTTGGTGCTGAAGCGTGAATGCACCAGTGCCATTGCTGTTTCAATGCTGCTGTCCTCCATGTCGGCATAAAAGGTACGCAGCTGCTCGGTCGTCAGCATGCCCTTATAAACAATGGTGCGTGAGGACAGGCTGCTCACGTAAAAGTATTTGCCACCGCGCAAATTGCCATAACGGATATAGTTTTCGGCCTGACGGCGGATAATGTACAGCTTGCGTTCAAAGGCGTTGTCATCAATATCCAGCCTGTCGAGCACGTCCTCGGACGGCTTGATAAAGATTTGCGCCATATAGGGCATACTCTGACGCGATTTTTCACCCAAAACCTCCGGGTGTACAGGCACAGCACGCCAGGCAATAACGCCCTGACCGTTGGCCTCTACAATACGCTCAAAGTGGCGCTGCACGTTTTCGCGCTCCACCACGTCCGGTGGCAAAAAGATGAAGCCGACGGCGTATTTGCCGGCCTCAGGCAGCTGCACATCATGCTTAGCGCATTCCTTCACAAAAAAGTTGTGCGGAATCTGCAGCAGCACGCCGGCGCCGTCGCCGCTGTTCATATCGGCTCCCTGGCCGCCGCGGTGGTCCATATTGTGCAAAACCACCAACGCCTGTCGCAAAATTTTATTAGACTTCTTACCCTTGATATTGGCAACCACGCCAACACCGCAGGCATCGTGTTCAAACCAAGGGTCATAAAGCCCCTGCTTTTTGGGCAGCGAAGTGTTCATAATCAGTTCCCCTCTCAATAGCATTCTCACTAGTAGTCCTTTTAAAGACTACTACAGAAATTGTAATTTCAATTATAATACTTCGCCATTCTCAATGCAAATTGTATACATGTATATTTTTGTATATGGCAGAAGTTCTATAAAAGACAATTTTCTGAACAGAAAAAGTATTTACTCCTGGTGTTGATACCTTTATTATGAAGCAAAGAAAAGACAGATTTTGGGGACTGTACCAACTTACTACAGATTTTAAACTTTGCTTTTCCTGTGCCATTTACACCAATATTGCAGACTTTCTATGGCGACGTAGACCTATGATTGCTCCTAATGCTGCGCTCCAGATAGCAAAATAGTGCTACCCTTTTTATGGCAGTAGCACTATTTATAAGTGAAGTCATTTTTATCAAATCACATTAAATAAAATTTTATTTTGCCGAGTCATCTGGATCT
>CAVAHH010000163.1:2455-4705 GCA_963588395.1 bacterium | reverse complement strand
GTGTAGCGGAACTCGCTGTCGTAATCGTCCTCTATGATATAGCGCTTGCGGATGCGGTTGGCCCATTCAAACAGCTCCAGACGGCGCGTCACAGGCATGACGATGCCCGTGGGGAAGTGGTTGGCAGGCGACAGATGCACTACGTCGGCACCGCTTTCCTCCAGCTTGTCAATCATCAGGCCGTTGTCATCGATGGGGATGTACTTCCAGGGGTTGCCGAAGCTGGCAGAGATGGAGGCGAATTTTTTGTAGCCGGGCTCCTCGATGGCAAAGGTGCAGGCATGGCCGAACATCTGCAGCAGGCGGCTGTAAAGGTATTCGGTGCCTGCACCGATGATGATCTGCGAGGGGTCCACCTGCATGGCCCTGTTGTGCGCCAGATAGGCGGCGATGGCCTTGCGCAACTCGTAGACGCCGTTATAGGGAACGGTTTTAAGCAGCTCCTCGTTGTGCACGGATAGTGTTTCGCGCATCAGACGGGTCCAGGTGGCAAGGGGAAAGTTTTGCAAACTGATGCGGTTGGCCTTGAAATCGGCAAAGTATTCCTTTTCGGCCGCCTCGGGCTGGGGGGCGGCACTGGCCTTACGGCGTACGCGGTAGCTGCTTACGTCCTCCACAAAGTAGCCCTGCTTTTCGCGCGAGGTGATGTAGCCCTCTACCGCCAGCTGGGCGTAGGCGTTGGCCACGGTAATGGTGCCCACGCTCAAATGCTGCGCTAGCGTGCGCTTGGAGGGCAGACGCTCGCCTGCGTGCAGGGTGCCGCTGATGATGTCCTGGCGGATGCATTGGTATAGATAATCATAAAGCGGCGTCTGGCCGCGCTGTTGTAAATCGTATGTCAGCATTGCTTTATACAAAATCTCCTTGGTTCTAAAATGTTTTCACTTTTTGATTCTTTTAATAGAACCATTTTGATTATACAATAGACACATCACAAAAACAACCCCCACACAAAGGAGTGCAGGGGGGATGGAACAAATGAGGAGGCAATTTATTATTATGGAAAAAGCAACTTTACAAGCACAATACGATTTGTACATTAATGGCGAGTGGCGCCCCGCATCCAATGGCGATACCTACAAGGCCGAAAGCCCGGCCGATGGCAGTCTGCTGGCTGTCTGCGCACAGGCAACCCGTGAGGATGTGGATTACGCAGTAAAATGCGCCTGGGAGGCCTTCAAAACCTGGAAGAAAACCACTCCGGCCCAGCGCGCCGCTCTCTTGAATAAAATCGCTGATATCATCGACGCCAACAAAGAGCATCTGGCAATGGTAGAAAGCATGGATAACGGCAAGCCTATCCGCGAAACTATGAACGTGGATATTCCGATGGCAGCAGATCACTTCCGCTATTTTGCAGGCTGCATCCTGGCAGAGGAGGGACAGGCATCCGTATTGAACGAGCAGTTCCTTTCTATCATCCTGCGCGAGCCTATCGGCGTAGTCGGCCAGATCATTCCCTGGAACTTCCCGTTCCTCATGGCAGCCTGGAAGCTGGCTCCGGTTTTGGCAGCAGGCGATTGCACTGTGCTGAAGCCATCTAAGGAAGCAAGCCTTTCTATTCTGGAATTTGCCCGTCTGATTGACGGCGTTCTGCCTGCAGGCGTGTTTAACGTAATCACCGGCGCAGGCAGCAAGTCTGGCCAATATATGCTGGAGCACGACGGCTTTGCAAAGCTGGCCTTCACCGGCTCCACCGAGGTTGGTAAGAGCGTGGGTCTGGCAGCAGCAGAACGCATTATCCCGTCCACCCTGGAGCTTGGCGGCAAGAGCGCTAACATCTACTTTGATGACTGCGACTTTGACCAGGCTATCGACGGCGCACAGCTGGGTATTTTGTTCAACCAAGGTCAGGTTTGCTGCGCAGGCAGCCGTATCTTCGTGCAGGATACCATTTACGATAAATTTGTTCCTGCTCTGGTTAAGGCTTTCAATAAGGTTAAGGTGGGCCTGCCCTGGAACGACGATACCCAAATGGGCTCTCAGATCAACGAAACCCAGATCAAAAAGATTTTGGGTTATGTAGAAATTGCTAAGAGCGAGGGCGCAACCATTGCCTGCGGCGGCGAACGCTTCACCGAGGGCGAGCTGGCAAACGGCGCCTTCATGAAACCCACCCTGATTACCAATGTAACCAACGATATGCGTGTAGCACAGGAGGAAATCTTCGGACCTGTAGCCGTTGTCATCAAATTCCACAGCGAGGAAGAGGTTATCGCTATGGCTAACGACAGCGAGTATGGCCTGGGC
>CAVAHH010000163.1:0-2436 GCA_963588395.1 bacterium | reverse complement strand
AGTTTGGACCAAGGATATCAGCAAGGCTATCCGCGTAGCACGTAGCGTTGAAACCGGTCGTATGTGGGTCAACACCTACAACCAAATCCCCGAGCATTCTCCGTTCGGCGGTTACAAGAAATCCGGTATCGGCCGCGAAACCCATAAGATGATTTTGAACCACTATACTCAGGTTAAAAATATCATGATTAATCTCAGTTATGCTCCTTCTGGGTTTTATCCTCAGGACTGACGATTAATACATAGCTTTTTCCAAAAAAGTTGCAGCAAAAAAAGCTCCGGCCTAGGCCGGGGCTTTTTTGCGTCTGTAGCTGGCTGTGTGAGCAGCGCTAGCTTATTTATCCATTTTCGCGTTATCTAAGAAGGCAGTGCCAAACTGGGTATAGGTCAGCTCTGCTCCCCGCAGGTCGGCGTATTCGAGCATGGCCCTGTCGAGCTTGGCGTTGGCTAGCTTGCTGCCCGCAAGGTTAGCGTGACCGAGCTTGCCGCTGCGCAGGTCTGCCTCCGTCAGGTCGCTCTTTTCCAGGTGGGCGCAGTAGGCGTTGGTGCCATAAAATACAGCGTTCTTGAGGCTGGCACGGCGCAACCAGCTATAGGGCATGTTGGCAAAGCTAAAGTCAGCATAATCGGCCTGGACGCCGTCCATGCCTGCCTCCTGGGCCTTGGCCTGCCGCAAATTGGCGTTGAGCAGGTGCGCTCCGTGCAGCTGGGTGCGGTAAAGGTAGGCACCCTCAAGGTCGGCGTTAGTGAAATCGGCAGCGGTGGCAGTGGCGTAGGCAAAGTTGACATGGGCAAGTTTGGCGTGGCGCAGGCTGGCGCGTGCCAAAATGGCGCTCTGAAAGCAGGCGTCGCTCAAAGCGGCCTTATCCAGCTTGGTGCCGTCTAAGCGTGCTTCGGTGAAATCAGTATTGGTAAAATCACGACCGCTCAGGTCCATGCCCGATAAATCGGCACCGGACAGGTCGCCGCCGGGGCAGTCGGCACCTGCTAGCACGGCGTTTAGGTCACTGTTGCTGTAGGCCTCGCCTGCAAGCGGCAGGGAGGTGGTAGCAATAGCCAAAAGCAGGGCTGTAAAAATTTTAGTGCGCATAATTATTCTCCTACAGCTTTAGCTGTCAATTTCTTCAAGCAGTCTGGCAAAATCAGCCGGGTCAGCCGGCAGCTCATCAATAATCCTCCAGGGCTGCTCAGTGGCAAAATCCTCACGCTTATAGCTTGAGCCTGCCATGACGATGACGCAGGGAGCACCGATGGCGTTGGCGCAGCGTGCGTCGTTGGGGGTATCGCCGATAAAGATCAAATCCTTGGGTGAAACTGCCGCATTTTGCAGATACAGGCGCTGCAGGGCAACCTGGGCCAGCATCTCACGGCTTTCGCTGATCTCGCCAAAAACGCTGTGGGCGTAATCAAAATAGCCGTCCAGACCAAAGTGCTGCAGCTTGAGGCGGGCACCTGTGCTGGTGTTGCCTGTAAGCAGGCAGTTGGTGTACTTGCTGTGCGGCTGCGCAAAGTATTGCAAGTTTTTTTCTACGTTCTGCAGAACCCTGCCTGTGTGCAGCGGCAGCTGCTTGGGCAGCTCCATGTGATAGCGGATGAGGATGCCTGCGGCCTCGGCGCTGTTACAGCGTCCGCGCAGACGGGTGACGACGCCCTTGACGATGTCGGAATCGGTGCGTCCTGCGAGTGAGCGGGTAAAATCAAAGGCGTCCAGAAAGTAATAATCCTTGATAACCTTGATCATGGCGTCTTTGCCTGCGCCGCCCGAAAGGATGAGCGTACCGTCTACATCCCACATTAAATATTTCATAGTAATTATCTCCTTAAGATTATGAAAAAACAGGGGCTGCGCATACAACCCCTGAAGCTTGCAAGTAGCTGGTCCCGTCAGATGCCACGGGGCTTGAGCATCATTTTTTTCAGCCTGTCGCCAACGTTTTGCGTCATGTTCTGCGTGCGGCGGATAAATTTGATGTGCGAACGGTGGTTAGGCTTCATATCATATTTATTGCCGAAGTCACCGCGGTCGAGCAGGGTGATTTTGGCCTTGTCGCAGACAAATGCGCTGCGCAGGTAGCGTGCCATACCGGCCGGGTCGGAAGCATCGTAGCAGCTGAAGATATCGGCTGCGATGAAGCCCAGGGCGGGATAGATATGCAGCGTTACATGGCCCTGCTTGCAGACAGCGGAGATGGAGTATTCATTCTGTCCGTGCTCATGGCAGACAATGACCTGCTCGCTTTCCAGGTGGAATTCGCTGCAGCCTGCCTCGAGCAGCTGATGTGCCTTGGCTACGTCACTGGTTTCGGCTGCGCCACAGTTGTACATATCTATAGCAATTAGTTTACCTGTAAATGTTTTTGGTTGCATTCGTCAAACTCCTCGTAAAGCAAAATAAAAACTGCTGCTGATAACAGCTGTCAGATGAGTATGTATAGT
>CAVAHH010000162.1:0-4708 GCA_963588395.1 bacterium | reverse complement strand
CTATTGGAGTGGCTGACGTTGTTGCCAGCGAGTTTACCTTTACCGCAGATTTCGCAGATAGATGCCATTGTTTCCCACCTCCTTAAACGTGATAAGACATAAGGCACATTCAAATTTAACATGAGTATTTTACCATAAAGAATAGAGAAAATCAAGGAAAATTTAGGCTAAAGAGGTAATTATATAAATGTGGTGGAAAGAAAACGTGATAACCCTTAAAGGGGTTGGCGTAAAAAAAGCGGCGGAGCTGTCTGCCTTAAACATTTTTACTGTGGGTGATTTGCTGGAATTTTATCCGCGGCAGGGGGCATATCTGGATTATGCGCAGCTAAAAACGATCAAGGAGCTGGCAACAGATAACAGCAAGCAGATTTTTAAGGCGAGCGTGTATCATGTGCAAAACGGCTATAGCGCCAAGCGTCGTAGCTACACGACTGTGACGGTGCGCGATGAAACCGGTTACGCTACGTTGTATTTTTTTGGCGGCCAGCGCTATAAGGCGCAAAAGCTGAAGGCAGATACGCTACTGCAGATTACAGGCAGAGTGCGCATGGGGCGTACGGCCAAGAGCGTGAGTGAGGTGGATATCCAGATTTTGGAGCAGGATGAGGTCAAAACGCCGGGGATAGTGCCTGTATACGCCTTGAGCGGTAATTTGACGCAGAAAAATTTGCGCAGCTGGGTGAGCGAGGCGCTGAAGCTGGCGGAGCAGGAGCTGCCGGAAAGCCTGCCGGAGCAGATAGTAAAAAAATGTGGCCTGCCTGACAGGTTTACGGCGCTTAAGAATATCCATTTTCCTGCAAGCTGGGAAGCTCTGCGTCAGGCGAAGCGGCGCTTTGTCTTTGAAGAGCTGTTTTTGCTGCAGTGCGGTCTTTTGTATTACCGCCAGCAAAGCCATGATAGCCGTGAGGGGATAAAGCACGGAGCAGACGGTAGCCTGCTGGCTGATGTTGTGGCAGCGCTTCCCTTTGAGCTGACTGCGGCGCAAAAGCAGGCCTGGCATGAAATTTCGTTGGATATGCAGGATAAAAAGCCCATGCACCGCATTTTACAGGGCGACGTAGGCAGTGGCAAAACAGTCATCAGCGCGCTGGCCTTGGCTAAGGCTGTAGAAAATGGTTATCAGGGCTGCATCATGGCACCGACGGAAATTTTGGCGGCGCAGCATTTTGCTACGCTGGAGCAGTACCTGCAGCCGTTTAACGTGCGTATCGCGCTGTTAACAGGCGGTATGCGCGCCAAGGCACGGCGTGAGCTGCTGCTGAATCTGGAGCTGGGACTGGTGGACGTGGTTGTGGGTACGCACGCACTGCTGGAGGAGGATGTGCGCTTTGCAAATCTGTCTGTGGCAGTGACGGACGAGCAGCACCGCTTTGGCGTGGAGCAGCGCGCACGTCTGGCCAACAAGGCTGCCAATGCCCCCGATGTGCTGGTTATGACGGCCACACCCATTCCGCGTACGCTGGCACTGACGGTGTACGGTGACCTGGATATTTCGGTGATGAAGGGCAAGCCGCCGCAGCGTAAGCCGGTGCAGACGCTGTGCTATACTGATGAACGGCGCCATGATGTATATGCAGGCCTGGTGCGTCAGGTGCAGGCAGGGCGGCAGGCCTACGTTGTTTGTCCTTTAATAGAGCAGTCGGACGTGCTTGCAGCTCACAGTGCGGAAAATGTCTACGAGGAGTTGAAGCGTTATTTTCTGCAGGATATTCCCTGCGCCCTTTTGCATGGCAGGCTAAGGGGAACAGAAAAAGAGGCGATTATGCAGGCCTTTGCCGCAGGTGAGATTAAGGTACTGGTGAGCACGACCGTTATAGAGGTGGGCGTGAATGTGCCCAATGCTACGCTGATGGTGATAGAAAATGCCGAGCGTTTTGGTTTGGCACAGCTGCATCAGCTGCGTGGGCGCGTAGGCCGTGGCAGTGAGCAGTCGTATTGCGTGCTGTTGACTGCTGCCGATTCGCCTGAGGCCTTGGCGCGCCTGGGGGTGCTGCACGAAAGCGAGGATGGCTTTTACCTTGCAGAAAAGGATATGGAGCTGCGTGGGGCAGGCCAGTTGTTCGGTCTCAAGCAGCATGGCTTGCCAGATTTGCGAATTGCTGATATAATGCGAGATGTTGACACGATCGCCGAGGTGCGCCGTTTGGCGCAGGAACAGCTACAGACACCCGAGGATTGGGACGAGATCCGCCGTTTGGTGGATATGCAGTTTGGTGAACGCTTTAACATGATTTTTAATACGTAAAGAGGTCTTTTGTAGATGAATAAAAACTGGCTCAAAAATCCTGATGTATGCGCAAAGGTGGTGGCAGCGGTGCTGCTGGCGGCTCTGCTGCTTGCTATTCACTATTTTGCTGATGGCTTTTTCAGCAAAACCTTTAAGCTGGCTATCAGCGGTAATGTCAACGGTCTGGTGGAATATTTACGCTCCTTTGGACCGTGGGCAGTGCTCATCAGCTTCCTTCTGGATGTTTTGATTAATGCCGGCAGCGTCTTTCCCTCTATCTTTCTTTCTACTGCCAATGGTTTGATCTTTGGCCTGCCACTAGGAATAACGATTTCCTGGCTGGCCGAAACTACCGGCGTGGTTATCAGCTTTTTTTTGATGCGCTTTTTCTTTCGCAATACGGCAGAGAAAATTATTGAAAAGAGCAATTCCCTGAAGGCGATTGACGAGGCAAGCGGTAAGCATGGCCTGGAATGGATGGCCTTCGCTAGGGCGCTGCCGTATTTTCCGTCCGGCATCCTTACGGCGGTGGGTGCGGTGAGCGGCATCAGCGCCCGTGATTACATTATTGCCAACCTCATTGGCAAATTTCCGTCCACAGCCTTGGAGGTTGTGATTGGCCATGATGTGGTAAATTTTGAAGAGAACAGCCAGCGTTTAACGATTTTGATTATCGCTGTCGGCGTCATCTTTTTTGTTTATAAGAAGTGGTTTTATAAGAGCGGGAAAAAATAAAGCGGACATAACAAAACGGCCTGCGCGCTATCCAAGGGATGTGACGCAGGCCGTTTTAATTTTTATTTATTCGTTCATCATATGTAGATGCTCAAACAGCTTGAAGACCAGGCTCATAACGATGGCGACCAATGTTGCCAGCACCATGCCCTGTACGGCGAAGGCACCAAAGGAAAGCTTGGCACCGGACAGACCGATGATCATGATAACAGAGGTCATGACGAGGTTGGAGGATTTGCTGTAATCCACCTTGCTTTCTACCAGCACGCGGATGCCGCTGGCGGCAATTACGCCGAAGAGCAGTACGCAGATACCGCCCATAACGGGGACAGGGATGCTGTGAATCAGCTCGCTGAGCTTACCGCAGAAGGAAAGGATGATGGCAAATACGGCAGCACCGCCGATAACCCAGGTGCTGTATACCTTGGTGATTGCCATAACGCCGATGTTTTCACCATAGGTGGTGTTGGGGGTGGCACCGGCAAAGCCACTGATAACGTTGGAAAGACCATCAGCAAACAGGGAACGTGAAAGGCCGGGATCCTTAATCAAATCGCGTTCAACGATGTTGCCGGTAACGACAAGGTGACCGATGTGCTCAGCCAGTACAACCAGCGCTGCAGGAGCGATGATCATGATGGCGTTGACATCAAAGACAGGTGCGTAAAAATGCGGAACCTGGAACCAGGGTGCATCCAAAACAGGCTGGAAGTTGACGATGCCTACGATGGCGGCAAATATGTAACCGCAGATAACGCCGAAAAGAATGGGGATGATGCTCATAAAGCCGCGGAAGGCAACAGAGCCGATAACACCGACGGCGAGCGTGAACATGGAAACGGCCACGTTAGTCATATCGATTTTGTCACCTGTGAGGCCGGCCATATTGGCAGCAACAGGAGCAAGCTCCAAGCCGATAACGGCAATGATTGCACCCATAGCTGCAGGCGGGAAGATGACATCAATCCATTTGGTGCCTACATAGTGAATGATGAGGGAAAAGAGCATAAAGAGCAGACCGAAGACGATAAAGCCGGACTGCGCATGGCTGTAGGCCGAGTTGGACATGATTAAGAGCACGGGGGAGATAAAGGCGAAGCTTGAACCCAGGTAGGAAGGAATTTTGCCCTTAGTGATGAAGATGTAGAGCAGGGTGCCCAGACCGTTCATAAACAGGCAGGTGGTGGGGCTTACCTTGAACAAAAAAGGAACCAGCACGGTGGAGCCGAACATGGCAAACAAATGCTGGAGACTTAACGGGATATTCATTAGTAGTGGCGGACGTTCTTCGACTTGAATAACTTTGCGTTCCAAATTAATAACCTCTTTTCTTAAATTTACTATTAGTAATTTTAAGTGTAAACGCCGATAATTGCAAGAAAAAAATACCTGAATACAAAATACATAATGACACTGTCTGCTTATTGTGGTTTATAGCCTTGCCTAACGAAAAAGAAAAAAGTATAATATAGTGTCGTAGTTAAGATTTTTCTTTTGTGTTTTATGAAGGGGGCTTATGTATGTTAAATGTAAATAAAGAGCGCGTTGCGTCTCTGCTTGCAGGCCTGGCAAAGTTTACGGCCAGCGAGGAGGGAGTAACCCGTCTTGCTTATAGCGAATTGGATAGAAAAGCACAGGACTGGCTACTGGAGCAGGTGCAGGATCTGAAGCTTAGTATGCGTACTGACGCGGTTGGCAATGTATTTTTGCGCCGCGAGGGCAAAAATAGTGCCTTGGCACCGG
>CAVAHH010000161.1:0-4736 GCA_963588395.1 bacterium | reverse complement strand
AAAACTTACCTGTAGTCACGTCATAACCTGCATTAACCGTACCATCAACGCTGATGCTAGCCTTGGTTTCTACCAGATCGCCCAAAAGATCAGCTACATTGGAAGCACTGATATCCATGCCCAACAATCCTGCCTGTCCGGAACCATTAGTAGCCTCAGCTACAACGGTAACGTTACCATAGCCTTGGACAGCTGAATTTTTAGCTACTGCAACATCAGCCTTGACAATGTTATCACCTTCAGCATCTTTATTCAGTACAAAGGCATCCTTATCATAAGCATTACGGCTATTGGCCTTAACGCTCACACTAATATCGCCGTTTGCAAAATTGCCATTGTAAAGCTCACCCAGCACGATATCACCATTAGACGCGCGTGTTGCCTTCAATGCCTCACCCGTCAGGCCGGATTGCACGGTGCTACACTTATCGATATTTACCAGGTTGGAAAAATCCACCACGCCTGTTTTGAGCGCAGCCATATCCGTGCCGTTACCGATAGTAACACTGCGACCTGCCTTCAGGCGCACGCCATCCACGGTGTTGATCTGGCCATATACCTCAATCGTGCCGTGCTTATCAGTATACATGTCGCTCTGCTTAATAATGTTTGGCGAGCTCTTATACAGACTGTCAAGATCAGTAAAATCTGTCAGCGTACTGGTTCCATCCACAGTATGCATGTTAAAGGTACCTGCGTTAATGACGCCGGTCTTGCCTACAACCAGGCCCTGCTGACTCAAAAAGTACAGATTACCGCCAATTTTGCCGTTACGGATGGCGTTAAGCGTACCATTGATGTTAATTTTGCTATTAACAAAGTTAATCAGGCTTTCTGCCTCACCACCAGCAGCATCTGCTGTATGAAAATGCATGTTGGCAATATGGTTCTGGTCCAGGTCAAATTTAGAAAAAACACTGGTACCAATAGAATTCTGCACCTTACCGGCGTAGATATCTACCTTGTTGCCGCTTGTTTCGATTTTACCACCATCCATACGGCTAATATTCTGCGCCACTGCGGGCGTAGAAGTAAAAAACAAGCCCAAAACAGCGGCTGCGCTTAGTGCGCTGGCGCTGAATTTGGACCTGCCGTATTTGTGGAATCTACGAAAGCTACCCATATACTATCCCTCCTCAAGGAAATTTTACAAGAAATATATAAACACCAACCCTGCCCAACTGCGCGCAGGTCATGATTTTATCTATAATCCTCCACTGTAATTATAGAATTTCCTTGTATCTGCAACAAGTAAAATTATAAGATTTCACATTTGTATACAATATAAATTAGCCCGATTTTATTGGGAAAACATATATAACAGTATATTTTAGAAAAAGCAAATCCGCCCTCGTGCAATGCACGTCGGAGGGCAGGTTTGCCTTTACATTATGCAGTTTTTAAGGATTCACTTATGCTTCCTTGCGTTCAGCGATAATCTTTTCGGCCATCTTGGCAGGAACATCCTCATAATGATCAAACTTCATTTCAAATGTTCCCTGACCTTGGGTAATGGCGCGGAGATCTACGGCGTATCCCGTGATTTCTGCATAGGGTACCTGGGCGGTTACTACGCTCAGGCCTTCTTCTACGCTCTGCATGCCCAAGATACGTCCGCGCTTGGAGTTCAAATCGCCGATAACGTCGCCCATCATAGAATCAGCACAGGTTACGTTTAAGCTGTAAATAGGCTCAAGCAGCACCGGCTTGCATTGTTCCATGGCCTTCTTGAAGGCGATGTTAGAAGCAGTTTTAAATGCCATTTCAGAGGAATCAACTGTGTGGTACGAACCATCCAGCAAGGTGATGCGCATATCCACTACAGGGTAACCGGCCAAGATGCCTTTTTCCATAGCCTCGCGCATGCCCTTTTCAACAGCGGGGATGTATTGGCGGGGGACAGCGCCGCCAAAGATCTTATCAACAAACTCAAAGCCGCTTCCGGGAGGCAGTGGCTCCATCTTGATGACAACATGACCATACTGACCATGGCCACCAGATTGCTTTTTATGTTTACCCTCCACTTCTGCACTGCCGCGGATAGTTTCACGATATTCAATAATAGGCGCTTTGAGCATAGCCTCTACGCCAAACTTGCGCTGCATACGCTCCATAATAATCTCGATATGCTGGTCACCCATACCGCTGATCAAGGTTTCCTTGGTTACAGGGTTCTTGGTCACGATAATCGTCGGGTCTTCGTCCATCAGACGGTTCAGAGCAGACATGATCTTGTCCTCATCACCCTTTTTCTTGGGGTAAATCGCTCTGGTATACATCGGCAGCGGGAAGTTAATGGGCGGGAATTCAACCTCGGAATTCTTGTCACACAGCGTATCGCCGGTAGACGTGTATTGCAGCTTGGCAACGACGCCGATATCCCCCGCAGTTACCTGCTTCATCGGGATCTGTGTCTTGCCGCGCATCGTAAAGATATTACCGATGCGCTCCTCCTGCTCACGACGGGAATTGTAAACGATGCTGTCGGCTTTGATAGAACCTGAGAATACACGGAAATAAGTTAGACGGCCAACAAAGGGGTCGGAAGTAGTTTTGAAAACCAATGCTGCCATAGGTGCATTGGCATCGCGGATTTCCTCTTCACCAGTTTCCTTGTCCATAACAATATAGTCATTCAAGATTGCCGGATAAGTAAAGTCGATGATAGCGTTCATCAGACGGCCAAGACCGATATTCTTGTAGGCACTACCGCACAGCATCGGATAGATGATGGCGTGGCGGATGCCCTTGATCAAGCATTTCATGATGTCCTCATCGCTGATGGTCTCGCCATCAAGGTAGCGCATCATGCAGTCATCGTCAGCCTCAACTGCAGCCTCCACCATTTTTTCGTGGGCAGCTGCAGCAGCCTCCTTGTACTCGTCCGGGATTTCTATCTCATCGGAGCCGTTGCCATTGGCACGATAGGCTTTCATTTTGTAAAGGTCGATGATGCCTTGGAAGTTATCCTCCTTGCCGAGCGGCAGCTGCAGCGGCAGCACGTGCTTGCCGAACTTACCGCGCAGATTATCTAGTATACTGTCAAAGTCAGCGTTTTCACGATCCATCTTGTTGACGAAAATGATACGCGGCAGGCCTGCTTCCTCAGCCAGCTTCCAGCATTGCTCGGTACCCACCTGTACGCCGCTGGTGGCGCACACTACGATTAACGCACTGTCCACAGCGCGGAAGGCTCCCTTAACCTCGGCCACGAAGTCGGCAAAGCCGGGAGTGTCGATAAAGTTAATCTTGGTGTCACGCCATTCTACAGGTGCAAGGGTGGCATTAACGGAGACCTTACGTTTGATTTCCTCGGGCTCATAGTCTGTGGTGGTAGCACCGTCCTCAACCTTGCACATTCTGCTGATTGCTCCGCTACGATACAACAGGGCTTCGGTAACGGACGTGGTTCCTGCTCCACCATGACCCACAATGGCCACGTTTCTGATCTTATCTCCAGTGTATTCTTTCATACTAAATCCCCCTTTATCAAGCATTTGTTATGCTAGATATTTCGCTGAATTTACTGATTTATCCTGCTTTTGGGCGAAAATTTCTCATTATTTTTTATATTTAGGCTAAACTGTAAAGCATATTACAGTTTAGCAGGATTATCAAGCCATACACCATGTGGTAACAAAAAAGGACTGTCGTACTAAGCAATTTTGCCAGTGTAACAGCCCTTTTAACCTTGTCTTACTTATCTTATGTTAACTGTATTTGGCCAAAACGTTGTAAAACGCCAGGTTAAAATCTACGCGCCTGCTCTTTGATGTGCGCCGCTGCTAATTGCACGTCAGCCTGCGCCAGGATGCCGCTCACGATGGCGGCTCCGTCTGCACCCGTCTGCCGCACAAGCGCGTAATTTGCCACCGTCACGCCGCCGATGCCCACGATGGGGATATCTACCGCTTGACGGATAGCACGTAAATTATCCAAGCCCAACGCAGTAACGTCTGCCTTAGTGGTTGTACCAAAGACAGCGCCGCAGCCCAGGTAACTGGCACCATCTCGTACTGCCTGCATCGCTTCACTCACGTTATGCGCTGATACGCCGATAATAAAATCCGCGCCCAAAATTTTGCGTGCCACGCCGCAGGGCAGGTCACCCTGCCCCAGGTGGACGCCTGCCGCCCCCACCGCCTGTGCTATATCCAAGCGGTCGTTGATGATAAGCGGAACATTAAATTCACCGCACAGGTGCTTCAAGGCCAATGCCTCAATGTACATTTTGCCACCTGCTGCGTTCTTAGCGCGGTACTGCACACAGGTAACACCGCCCTCCAAGGCCTGTCGTACACAGGTAAGCAAATCCCTGCCGCCCAGGCAGGCCTCATCCGTAACCAAATAAACGCTGTAATCCACCGCGCTCATCACGACACCTTTTCCTCAGGCTTCATTCTAATCAAATTCCACTTGGTCGTTACATGGTAAACGCAGTCGATAAGACGCACCTTGAACATACCCGGGCCGTCCTTTTTTTCGAGCAGATTGGCTGCCAGCTCCGCGCTTTGTCCCATCACAGCCACACCTGCAGCCGCCGCGATCAGCATGTCCTTAGTAACGGCGGCACAGCAGGCCACTAGCGTAGTGGTCATGCAGCCGGCGCCGGTGATATCCTGCAAAAGCGGGTGACCATTGTTCAAAACAACAGCCTGCTTGCCGTTGCTGATGTTGTCAATAGCGCCTGTCACTGCAAACACGCAGCCAAACTTTAGTGCTGCATCCTTGGCCGT
>CAVAHH010000160.1:0-4774 GCA_963588395.1 bacterium | reverse complement strand
TTGTATCCCAACGTATTGACCATGGCAGTCGTACCGGTGGGCATAACCAAGCACCGTGAGCATCTGCCGCAGCTGGCAACCTTTACCAAGGAGCAGGCTGCAGCACTGGTGGATCAGGTTACGCAGTGGCAAAAGCGCTGCCGCAGGGAGACAGGCAAAACCTTTATTTACCTGGGTGATGAGTTTTACCTGCTGGCCGAAAAGCCTCTGCCTCCTGTAGAATGGTACGATGGCTTTCCACAGCTGGAAAACGGCATTGGCCTTACCAGTAATTTTATGCTGGAATGGGAGGAAACGCTGGCGCAGATGCAAGGCTTTCATCCGGCACCGCCTGCTGTGATCCCTGTAGGAGAAAGTGCCTGCCGCGTTCTGCAGCCCTTGATGGATAAGCTTAACAGGCAATTTGGCGCACAGCATAGCTTTGTGGCAGTGCCAAACCGCTTTTTTGGCGGCAAGGTGAACGTCACCGGCCTGTTGACGGGTGGCGATATTTTGGCGAACATCAAGGCCAGGTACATAATTTTGCCTGACGTGGTTTTGAATAACGACAAGCTGTTTTTAGACGATATGTCACTGGCGCAGTTCAAGGAGCTTTATCCCGGTAGGGTGGAGCTGGCTAAGGGAGCCAAGGAGCTGCTGCATTTGTTGTTAGAAAGATAGGGGTGACGCATAATGCTGCAGGTTTATACAGGTACGGGCAAGGGTAAGACGACCGCTGCCCTGGGTGTGGCTCTGCGAGCTTTTGGGTATGGCATGAAGACGCTCATGCTGTCGTTTTTGAAGGATGATCCCGATTATGGCGAAGCACGGGCGGCGGTCAATCTGCCGTGGCTGCTGCTGCGTCAGGTGGGGCGCGATGCCTTTGTTAATTTTCGTAACCCCGATCCCGTAGATTTAAAGATGTGCCGTGATGGCTGGGAGGATGCTAAAAAGGCGATAGTCTCCCATGAGGCTGACGTTATTATTTTGGATGAGCTGAATATTGTGCTGGCAACTAAGATGCTACCGACGGACGAGGTTGTGGAATTTTTAAAGCAGTATAAAAATACTGTGGAGATTATTACGACGGGACGCGGAGCGCCGCCGGAGCTTATTCAGGCAGCAGATCTGGTGACGGATATGCAAGAGGTTAAGCATTATTTTCATAGGGGTGTTAGCTCGCGTAATGGTATCGACCATTGAAGACACGCTATAGCACTCCATCTGCTTTATAAAATCTGAAGCACTCTAGCGCGATTTAAGGAGAGAGTGCACTTTACTAATACCCAAGATTTTACATAAATATGATAGAAATTAACCCGTAAATATTTTACAATGAAGGAGATTTGATTATGGCTAAACCAATAGTTGCTATAGTTGGACGTCCTAACGTGGGCAAATCTACGCTTTTTAATATTTTTGCCAACAGCAGGATTTCCATTGTTGAGGATACACCGGGCGTAACACGCGACCGCCTGTATGCTACTGCCGAATGGCTGGATCACGAATTTATGATGGTCGACACCGGTGGTATCGAAATTATGAACGCTGACGCTATTGCTGTTTCTATCCGTCAGCAGGCGCAGATCGCTATCGCCGAGGCCGACGTTATTTTGTTTGTTTGCGACGCCCGCAGCGGCATCACCACCGAGGATGCAGATGTGGCACGTCTTTTGCGCCAGTCGAAAAAGCCCATTGTTCTGGCAGTCAACAAGGCCGATTCTCCTAAGCAGGAGATGAACACCTTTGAGTTTTACAATTTGGGTATTGGCGATCCTATCGCGGTTTCTGCCTCCAACCATTTGGGTCTGGGCGATCTGTTGGACGCAGTTGTAGCTAAGTTCCCGTCGGATAAGCAGCAGGGTGATTTGGACGAGGAGGACGAAATTAAGGTTGCCCTCATTGGCCGCCCCAACGTGGGCAAATCCTCTATCTTTAACGCGCTGGTGGGCGAGGAGCGCTCCATTGTCAGCGATGTCGCAGGCACGACCCGTGATGCCATTGATACACCTGTGGTGCGTGACGGTCAAAAATATCTGTTTATCGATACTGCAGGCATGCGCCGTAAGGCCAAGGTGGACGAGCCTATTGAAAAATATAGCGTGATGCGTTCGTTGCGCGCCGTTGACCGCAGTGACGTTGTTTTGATGGTGTTTGACGCTGTAGAGGGCGTAACCGAGCAGGATAAGCGCATTGTAGGCTATGCCCACGAGGCAGGCAAGGCTATTATCTTGGTTGTCAACAAGTGGGATTTGTACGAAAAGGATAACACATCTACCCTGCGCTATACCGAAACCCTGCGCAAGGAGCTGGTGTTTTTGCAATACGCGCCGGTGGTGTTTGTATCTGCAGTTACCAAACAGCGTATCCACCGTCTGCCGGAGGTAATTTCGTATGTGGCAGAGCAGAACGCTATGCGTATCTCCACCAGTATTCTCAACCAGGTTATCGAGGACGCCGTGGCTATCAATCCGCCGCCGACCGAAAAGGGCAAGCGTCTCAAGATTATGTATGTAACTCAGGTCAAAATCAAACCGCCAACCTTTGTTATTTTTGTCAACGAACCGGAAATTATGCACTTTTCCTATCAGCGTTATCTGGAAAACAAGCTGCGTGAGGCCTTTGGCTTCGAGGGCACGCCTATCCAGATGATAATCCGCGGCAAAAACGAAGACGAATAAAACTAAAATTGCAGTGCTAATGCAGTCTGCAGGATAGGTCAGGTGATTTTTATGTTTAATGAGGTGGGTATATTACATTTTCTGCTGGGCTTCGTGCTTGGTCATGTTTGTGGCTCTGTTCCCAGCGGTCTATGGCTGGTGCAGGCCTTTCATGGCATCGATATCCGCAATTATGGTAGTAAGAACATCGGCACGACCAACGTATTCCGTACTGTTGGCCCCAAAACCGCTGTGCTGGTGCTGGCGGCTGATGCCCTAAAGGGTATTGTGGCTGTGGCTATTGTCAGCCATTTTTTCGGCAATCCGCTTTTGGACGTGGTTACGGCCTTGGGGGCGCTCTTAGGACACAATTATTCCCTCTTTTTGGGCTTTAAGGGTGGCAAGGGTGTCGCTACGGCCTTGGGCCTGCTAATTTTTTTGATGCCTAAGGTGGCAGCAGGCAGCTTTGGCGTCTGGCTGGTGCTGGTGCTGCTCACACGCTATGTATCGCTGGGGTCGGTGGTAGCGGCCATCGTTACACCGCTTTTGGCGTGGTATTTGACTTACCCCACGGCCTACGTGGGCTTTGCTACGATTGCCGCCTTTTTTGTGGTGCTACGTCACAAGGAAAACATTCACCGCCTGCTGACGGGAACGGAAAGTAAGATCAAGCCCGGTAATGCCAAGGACATAAAAAAATAATAGCAGTTCATCTTGATAATTTTGATCCTCTGGTCATGGTATCAGAGGATTTTTGTATTGCTGCTATGATTTGTACTGTGTGGGAAATAAGATTGCTATCATATCTGCATTTTAATCGCTTTGCTATTAACTATATTTTTCTTGGAGTGGAAAAATGTATTAAGAGCTGACACAGAAAATTTTTCTAAAAACGAGTAAAAAGCAAAAATAACATTTGTACTTTTCTAGAGAACAGTGGTATAATATTACAAGAGTTTTGTACTAAGAAAGGGGACATTAGCATGTCTGAGAAATCAACGTTTTATTTGGTGCGTGAAGAAATTCTTCCCGAGGCCATCAAAAAAACTATTAAGGTAAAGGAAATCCTCAAAAGAGGCGAAATTAAAACTATAAATGAAGCTGTAGAAAAAATGGGTTTAAGCCGTAGTGCCTATTACAAATACAAGGATTTTGTCTTCCCGTTCTACGAAGCAAGCAAGGAAAAGATTATTACTTTATCCTTGCTGTTGGAGCACAAATCCGGCGTATTGAGCAAGGTTCTGAATACTGTTGCTGATGATTCCGGCAGCATCATGACCATCAACCAGGGGATTCCTCTGCAGGGTGTGGCTAATACCACGATCTCTATTGAAACCAAGCATCTGACTGTGGATTTGGAAGCACTTTTGGACAAGCTGCGCATGATTGACGGCGTAAAGCGCTTAGAGGTTTTGGGTCAGGTATAAGCAACAGCCTGGCTGTAAATTAGTTATCGGAGGGGCATAGCATGAAGGATTTTGTGAATGTGGGTCTTTTGGGCGCCGGCACCGTTGGCGGCGGCGTTCTTCAGGTTTTAGAAAAAAATGCAGAAAAAATCGCTAAAGAGGTGGGCAAGCCGGTAAGGATCACCAAGGTTTTGGACCGCAACGTGGAGCGTCTGCAAAAGGAATATGGCGATAAATATTATTTTACTGCTAATGCGGACGAGGTGCTCAACGATAAAGATATCGATATCGTGGTCGAGCTTTTGGGCCGCGAGCATCCTGCCAAGGAATTTATCGCGCAGGCCTTTAAAAACGGCAAGCATGTCGTTACGGCTAACAAGGACGTTTTGGCGAAGTATGGTGCGGAGCTCTTTCCGCTGGCACATGAGCATGATTGCGATTTTATGTTTGAAGCCAGCGTGTGTGGCGGCATTCCCATCATCGGGCCGATGAAAACCAGCATGGCTGCCAACCAGATTACCTCTATTATGGGCATCGTCAACGGCACCACCAACTATATGCTTTCCAAGATGGCCAACGAGCATCTGGATTATGATGAGGTGCTTAGGGAGGCACAGGCTAAGGGTTATGCCGAGTCTGATCCGACTGCCGACGTCGGCGGTCTGGACGCTGCCCGTAAGATTGTTATTTTGGCCGCTATCGCTTTTAATACCCGCTTCAGCCTGGATG
>CAVAHH010000159.1:0-4781 GCA_963588395.1 bacterium | reverse complement strand
GCCTAAGGAAGAAAGCTTTGTGCAGAGTTTGGAAGATATTGTTGATAAAAGGCTGAAGCCACAGCCGGAAAAGAAAAAGGTTGTCAAAAAGCAGCAAAAGAGTACTAAGCCTAATAGCAAGCCTGCTGTGAGCAATAATGCCGGTACTGGTACGGGTGAAGGTACAGGTAACGGTAGCGGCAAGGGCAGTGGCAGTGGCTCGGGCGAAGGCAGTGGCAATGGTAGCGGCGGTGGCAGCGGTGAAGGCAGTGGTAGCGGCGAGGGACGTGGTGTACCTGTAACACCACCACGTATTTTGCGTGAGGTTGAACCGCGTTATCCGGCGTCGGCGCGCAACAGCGGTACTACAGGCGCAGTGCGCGTACGCATTTTGGTTGGCGCTGACGGCAGTGTCGAGGGGGCTTCCGTTGTCGGGTCATCCGGCAACAGTGAAATGGACGCTAATGCTGTAGAAGCAGTTTACAAATGGCGCTTTAGTCCTGCAAAGGATAAATATGGTCAGAATGCCCGTTGTTATGTAACAAGAAGTATTAATTTTAATTTGAGGTAAATTATGTCGAAACATTTATGTACCCTATCTACCGGGGATAAGGTTTACTTATATGACAAAAGCATAGTGATATATTTTGCGTCGGCGCGTAAGGTTCTAAGTACCTCGCTGTATAACGGCGGCTACCACGAGGATTATGAAGCGGTCTATAACCACGATGGCAAGCAGGGGGCAGGCATGCCCTGTGAGATGCTGGCAGACAGCTATGTAGAGCATATGAAGCTTATCTCCAAACGCCTGGCGCTTAACCCGCTCAAGGTGAGCGGCATGGGGACGGCCGCAAGCATGGAAAACGCCGTAGTTGAAAGCCTGAGCTTTAAGGAGCTTACGGTGAGTGCCATCGTGACCGGTGGTATAGAAACCAACGGCGGCCGCGTGGGCGACCCTGCAGATTATTGCAAGCCCATACCTAAGTCGATGAAGTATGGGACGATTAACATCATGCTGGTGCTGGACTGCGACCTTCCTCCCGGGGTGTTGACGCGTGCGCTTGTTACCTGTACGGAGGCCAAGACAGCGGCCATTCAGGAGCTGCTGGAGGGCAGCAAGTACTCTAACGGTATCGCTACAGGCTCAGGTACAGATCAGACTATTATCGTAGCCAATAGCGGCAGCGATTTGTATCTGGAGGGGGCAGGCAAGCATTCCAAATTAGGTGAGCTTATCGGCCGTGTAGTTAAAACGGCGGTGAAGAAGGCACTAGCTAAGCAGTCGGGGCTGACGCCTAAAAGACAGCATGACGTTTTCCGCAGGCTGAAGCGTTTCGGCGTTCTGCCGGGAGGAATGTGGGAGCAGTATGCCGCACAGACCGAGGACGCAGTTAAGCCGGAATACCTAGTGACGGCAGAAGCTTTGGCGTGTGAAGATATTATGCTGGTATATACTTCGCTGTATGTGCATCTGCTGGACCAGCAGCTGTGGGAGCTTATTAGTGCGGAAGAAATGCAGCTGGCAGGGCAGCAGTTACTTGATCTGTTAGCTAGTAAATATATAGTTGAAAAAGAATTAATAGTGGCCCCGTCATTGGAAGCAATGTTGGTAGCCTGGCAGCAACTATTTAATCGGGTTGTTGACATGCGATTGACGCAGAATACAGATAGGTTAGCAGATTAAGTGTAAATTTAGAAAAAAATCTCTCAAAAAGTACTTGAGTATCTACCTGCAATACAGCGTGGAAGCTTAAAAGGTGCATGAAACAAAGGAACTCACGGATTGTAAAAACATCCGTGAGTTTCATTTGAGTTTTGAAGTTTAATTTTGTTGGTTATCTACAATGTTATGTACAGCTTTTAACGCCATTTCTTCATATTTGTCTACGGCGGCTCTATCTGAACCAGGCAACATATGAGCGTAAAACTTGAAGGTGGTATTTGTATCTCCATGACCGATTTGTGCTGCAACGGCTGTTATGTCGTGGCTGGTGGCGTAAAGCAGGCTTGCATAGCTATGTCGCAAGATGTGCGGTGAAATTCGTGGCAGGTCCGCTTTAGCTGCATACTTGTTTAGAATATGCCTTGCCTTGTTTTGGGTAATCCCGTTAAACAGAAATTGCTTGTCTGTTATGTCTTGATGATTGTTAATGTAGTCTGTAATTTGATGATATAGGTATTTTGGTATTTCTGTTGCTCTTACAGAAAAGCGGTTTTTAGGTGGGGCGATTTTGGCAGGTTTGCTTTGCAGGTGCATCATGCTTTTAGTGATATGCAGCTTGTACGGCGTTACATCAGATGGAGTTAGGGCAAGTGCTTCACCAATGCGCAGGCCTGCCCAATATATGACGTTAAACAAAAGCCTTAATTGTTCGTCGGGCAGAAGCAGATAAAATTGCTGGTACTGCTCTAACGTCCAGAACTTTGCTCTATGGTCGTTTGAATAGGGCTTGGGCGTTTGAGTGAGTAAGACAGGGTTTGCCGCCAGTCCGTAATTTTTCTGGGCAAACGTGAAAAGCTGGTTAAGTATTGAGCGATAAGTTTTCAGAGTGCGGGACCCAAGGCGTTCACGTTGTTGAGAGTGGGTAGACAAGTACGCCATCCATTTGGTTATGTTGCTGGCGGTGATGTTGGCAATTTCCATATTCCCAAAATAAGGGGCAATGTAGTTATCTATAATGCGGTTTTTGTTTTCATATGTGCTTTCTTTTATCGTGTTGAGCTGGAATAAACTCTTCAGCTCTTTTTTGTATTCCTCTATAACAAATGCGATTGTAGGATTTTGTTTTTGTTGCTTATTGAGAAAATCACGCTCGTATTGTTCAGCGTCTTTTTTACGTTCAAATCCTCTTTTGGTGGTATGCTTGCGTTGTCCCTGCCAGTCACGATACCAGATTGAACAGGTCCATGTGCCACGTTTTTCGTCTTTTGATACTGACATTTTAAAACTTCTTTCTTACCTCTAATACCAAGGTTAACATTTTCGTGACCTCACGAAAATGTTAACTTACGTCTAAATGATTCCCAAACGGTTACAAACTGTAATCGTTTCGCCGCTTTCTTTCTTTAAATTGAAATAATTTAATACTGCTCATGATTATCACCTCACTCAAAAAATATATAAATGCTTGAAATTACGTAAATTACGTAGTATAATATATGTGTAGGGAGGTTATAGAATGAAACGTAGGGACTTAATCAAAAAGCTAGAAGCCGCTGGATACAAGGTAGACCGCGACGATGGTAACCATACAATCTATGAAAAAGATGGCTGCCGCCCTGTGCAGGTTCCTAGGCACAGAGAAATTAATGAGCTCACCGCTAAGGCAATCCTTAAGGTGGCAGGGGTTAAATAAAATTTCTGCCCGCCTTGCGGGTTTATATACAAGGAGGCAACAACAATGATTGAATATGTATACCCGGCAATTTTCCACAGAAACGATGATGAAAGCTATACTGTGTTGTTCCCTGATTTACCTGGGTGTATTACCGAGGGTAAAACCCTGGGCGAAGCTATGCGCATGGCACAAAGTGCGTTAACGCAATGGGTGGAATACTTGAAAGATAAGAAGGAAGTTGTACCAACCGCCAGCAATTTACAAAGAGTGGAAACAGAAGCAGGGGAATTTGCTAATCTTATCCGTGCTGATGTAAAAGACGGCCGTGCGGTAAAGCGTACAGTCAGCCTGCCCAAGTGGATGGATGAAGCTGTTGCAGAAGCTGGCTTGAGTTTGTCTAAGGTTTTGCAGGATGCGTTGAAGCAAAGATTAAGCCTGCAATAAGCTTAAAAAACACGAAAAATTAAAGGTATTTCCCTAATACCTTTACACAATCAATATTTCCCCACCAGCGTTTTGCTGGTGGCTTTTTTTATTTTAAGAAGTGGAGCATAGCACTTCTTTTTGAACGTCCAGCTCTTGCTGGTAAAGCATAAAATCTATCTGGGAATTAATAGCACTTTTGTTGGTGGGCGTGAGTGTGCGGTATTTATCGAGGTGTGCTTTTTCGCTTGGGGTTAATTCTTCATTGGTGGGGGCGGGTTCCCATCCCATAAGGTAACCAGGTGTAGTATGTGTGTAGTGCTATACTAAAAGTAGACAGTGAGGGGGTATTTTTAGGACTTCTGAATTATAATGTGAGATAAGGAGGATGTTCAAATGAAATATACAAAGGAAGAAAGGCTGGACATAGGCCGTAGAATTTATCAAGGAGAGATGACGCTTGCGACAGCAGCAACAAGATATAGCATAAATTTATATACAGCCAGAGATTACCTTAGATTGTATAAAGCAAGTGAAAATATTGCTATACCCAATGGTCATCGTTCAGGTGGCAGTCAGGATGATACATTAGTGAGAAATCCAGATATAAGTCAATATGAGCAAATGTCCAGGCAGGAGCTTATGGACGAGCTTATCAAGGCAAAGATAGAGGCTGCCCGTGCAAAAAAAGGGTACGAGGTGAAAGGAGATGCTCCAAGCAAGGTATATGTTCCTATAAACAGCAAGAATTCGAAATAATAATGGAGTTAGAAGCTGATTTTGGAGTAGCAAAGCTATGTGGATTAATGGGCGTGAGCAAAAGCGACTTTTACAAATGGAGAAAACATCTTAATCAACCAGCACCGAGAACTAAGCATTTTGTACAGAACATCATGCTTTTCAAGGAGTATCACAACAAGTATCCGTCTCACGGATACAGGTGGTTAAATGCAAAAATACGACTAGATAAAGGTATAGTGATGTCGGATCCATATGCCTACAAATGCTGTAGGGCAGCCGAAATAAAAAGTGTTGCAAAAC
>CAVAHH010000158.1:0-4802 GCA_963588395.1 bacterium | reverse complement strand
CCTAACACAGTTGCGGGACAGCGACGGAATCACACCGTTCTTCCCTGTAAAAAGAACATCTGGGATGTTCTTACCTAATCCTCATATGCATTTGTTTAACTAATATATTTTTTATAATACTTAATCTTGCAGATTCTCTACATGCTACATTTTACTACACTCAACTTCTATTTGTCAATAATTATTTGCTTTTGAGTTATTCCAATTTAGTATCTATACACAAAAAAGGCACCACACCGTTAGTGATGTGATGCCTCAAAGGATGCTTATTAAATTTTACAAGCCGGCTTGCTCACGCAGGGCAGCAGCCTTTTCGGTGTGCTCCCACGGCAGATCCACGTCCGTGCGGCCAAAGTGACCATAAGCAGCAGTCTGCTTGTAAATTGGACGCAACAAATCCAGCTCACGGATGATGCCTGTCGGGCTCAGGGAGAAGTTTTTGCGTACCAGCTCGGCAATTTTGTCCTCGCTAATCTTGCCGGTGCCAAAAGTTTCTACCAGTACGGAAACAGGCTGTGCTACGCCGATAGCGTAGGCCAGCTGGATTTCGCACTTGTCTGCCAGGCCTGCGGCAACGATGTTTTTGGCAACGTGGCGAGCCGCATAGGCAGCACTGCGGTCAACCTTAGAGGGATCCTTGCCGCTGAAGGCACCGCCGCCATGACGGGCCATACCACCGTAGGTATCAACGATAATCTTGCGTCCGGTCAGGCCTGCATCACCCTGCGGACCACCGATAACAAAGCGGCCGGTGGGGTTAATGTAATATTTGGTGTCGTCATCGAGCATCTCGGCAGGAACAACGGGTTTGATAACCTTTTCGATAATATCCTTGCGGATCTGTTCATTGGTTACCTCGGGTGCATGCTGGGAGGATACAACGATAGCATCCACCCGGGTAGGCTTGCCGTCATCATATTCTACAGTAACCTGAGTTTTGCCGTCCGGGCGCAGGTACGGCAGCACGCCCTCCTTGCGCACCTTGGTCAGCTGTAGCGCCAACTTGTTGGCCAGGTATGCAGGCATCGGCATATAGCTTTCAGTTTCGTTGGTGGCATAACCAAACATCATACCCTGGTCGCCAGCACCTGTTTCTTCCTCAGCAGCAGTGCCCTCTTTTGCTTCCAGCGCCTTATCAACGCCCATAGCGATATCAGGGGACTGCTCATCGATAGAAATCAGTACACCGCAGGTGTTACCGTCAAAGCCAAACTTAGCACGGTTATAGCCGATGTTGTTGATGGTTTCGCGGGCAATGCGGGCAATATCTACATAGCATTGGGTAGAAATTTCGCCAAAGATGTGCACCTGACCCGTGGTAACGATGGTTTCGCAGGCTACACGGCCTTTGGGGTCCTGTGTCAGGATGGCGTCTAAGACAGCGTCAGAAATCTGGTCCGCGATTTTATCAGGATGTCCTTCGGTGACAGATTCGGAAGTAAATAATTTTCTCATTGTGTGCTCCTTTCATGAACGTAAAACATAAATCAAAATATGAGAGTGTTAAGTGGTATAAAAAAAGGCGTTCCCACTTTGAGAACGCCTTAAATTATCTCTAGCATTCTCATCTTGCAGCTTGCCTGCAGGACTTAGCACCTTTTCACAGCTTTCACACTGCAATGGTTGCTGCGACTTCATAGGGCCATTCCCTCCATCGCTCTTGATGAGTAGTGTTAAATTGTTTACGATTGTCATTATATAACAAAATCAGCTTTCTGGCAAGTGGTTCGGAATAATTTCACAAAATTAGTTTTGCGCACGCTCCTGCCTGATTTTTAAGGCCGCGTCCAAAATAAGGTTTGCTACCTCCACCTTAGGCATCTGCTCCAGCTCACGCACCTCGCCGTTAGCAAACAGGAGCTTGACAATATTAGTATCAGCATTAAAGCCTGCGCCTGCAGCTGTAACGTCGTTTGCAACAATCATATCCAGATTCTTTTTAACCACCTTTTCGCGGGCATTAGCCAAAAGGTTTTGGGTTTCGGCAGCAAAGCCCACCAGCACCTGATGCGTCTTTTGCGCTCCCAAGGTTTTCAGGATATCCGGGTTTTTATCCATAACGACGGTCAAGGCATCGTCAGTTTTCTTTTTGATCTTTTGCTCTGCCACGTCACGCGGACGATAGTCGGCAACAGCTGCAGCCTTAATAACGATATCCACGTCAGCATAAGCTGCCAGGCAGGCCTCTAGCATTTCGTTAGTAGTTTCCACCTGCACGCAACGCACGTTAGCCGGCACAGCCAACGCTGAAGGACCGCTAACCAAAAGCACGTCCGCACCACGCTCAGCTGCCATCTGCGCCACTGCGTAGCCCATCTTGCCGCTGGAACGGTTGCCCACATAGCGCACAGGGTCGATAGGCTCACGCGTACCTGCTGCGGTCACCAACACCCTGAGGCCACGCAGGTCACCTTCACGTGTAGCAAAAAACGCATTCAAAAATTCTACAATCTGTTGCGGCTCAGGCAACCGGCCGGGACCGCTGGTACCGCAGGCCAGATGGCCGGTTGCAGGCGGCATCACCGTCACGCCACGACTCTGCAGTTTGGCTATGTTTTCCTGGGTGGCAGCGTTTAAGTACATACCTGTGTTCATCGCAGGGCAGACAATTATAGGAGCCTGCGCCGCCAAGAGCGTCGTGCTCAGCAAATCATCCGCCAGACCGCAGGCCATCTTTGCCAGGATGTTGGCAGTGGCAGGCGCCACCACGAAGGCATCTGCCCAACTGGCCAAGGCGATATGCTCTACATTAAATTCCTGGTTGCCGCTCCACATGCTGGTAGCAACGGCATTACCACTAATCTCCTTAAAGGTGAGCGGCGTAACGAATTGCTGTGCGTGCTCCGTCATCACCACGCGCACCTCACAGCCCTGCTTGCGCAGGCGGCTGACAAGATCCACGGCCTTGTAGACGGCAATGCCTCCGGTTACGCCCAAAACAATCTTTTTACCCTTTAACAAGGCTTTGTCCTCCTGCTGTTATACGTTTTTGGTACGTTCGTAGGTAATGGTCTCGTCGTAAATTTCCCTCAAAGCAGTGCTAACCTCTTTTTCGGGAGAATTAACACCAGGCACGGTCAGCTCACGTGCTCTTTTGGCTGCCAAAATAACCAACGTGTACTTGCTATCAACCATTTCGGCCAATTTATCAATAGAAGGGTCTACCATAGACATTCTCTAATCACTCCTTAATGCTTCTTGAACTTAATTTTTTGCCTGACAAATTCTATCTACGATAAAATACGTTCTGGCCACACGGTAACGCTCTGCCTCCATAATCGTCAGCACCTTTTGTGCTGCCTTTTCAGCAATATCGTTAACAATAATATAATCATATTCTGCCGCATAGGTCAGTTCACCGGCAGCAGACGCCATGCGGCGCTTGATAACATCCTCGCTGTCAGTACCACGCTTATAAATGCGTGCAGACAGCTCGTCTAGTGACGGCGGCACGATGAAGACAAAAACGCCCTCGGGAAAGCGCTTTTTGATTTGCAGCGCACCCTGGATATCGATCTCCAGTAGCACGTCACGTCCAGAATTTAACTGCTCCTCCACATATTTACGCGGAGTGCCATAGTAATTGCCGTACACCTCGGCATATTCCAAAAGCTCGCCCTGAGCGATCATCTCCTGCACTTGGGGCACAGTCTTGAAGAAGTAGCTTTCGCCCTCCACCTCGCCTGTACGCGGAGCACGCGTCGTCACCGAAATCGAATAACCCAAATCAGGCAGCCTGTCACGCAAAAGCTGGCAGATAGTACCCTTGCCTGCTCCCGACGGACCGGAAACCACCAAAAGAACTCCCTTAGGAGTAACATTTTCCACTTCGTTATCCATAGCTAGTGCTTACTCCTCTTCCTCTGTATCTGTTGTCTGCGCTACCAGACGGTTGGCAACCGTCTCAGGCTGCACGGCCGACAGAATAATATGACCGCTGTCAGCTACAACTACGGCACGCGTACGACGACCATAGGTGGCATCCACCAGCATGCCCTTGTCACGCGCCTCTTGGATAATACGCTTAATCGGAGCGGATTCCGGACTGATGATGGAAATAATGCGGTTGGCGGCAACAATATTGCCAAAACCAATATTTACAAGCTTAATATCCATAGCTTCCTCCAGTTTTTATTCGATGTTCTGAATCTGCTCGCGGATTTTTTCAATCTCCGCCTTAATCTCTACGACGATTTGCGCCAAGGTATAATCATTGGCCTTAGAAGCAATAGTGTTTGCTTCACGGTTAAACTCTTGGATCAAAAAGTCCAGCTTGCGCCCCACCGGCTGGTCAGAGGCAATAATGAGCTTAAACTGCTTGATATGGCTCTTTAAGCGCACAATTTCCTCGGTAATGCTGGTGCGGTCGGCAAAGATTGCCACCTCCTGTAAAAGGCGCTCCGGCTCCACCGAAATATTGTTATCTGCAAGCAAATTGCTTAAACGCTCCTGCAGCTTGGCCTGGTATTCCTCCACCACCTGCGGCGAGCGCTCCTCCACCTGTGCCAGCTTTTCGGCAATCAAATCGGCGCGGTAAATAAAATCACCATAGATGTTGCCGCCCTCGGCCTCACGCATTGCCACCAGGTTATCTACAGCCTGCTGCACGGCCTGCTGCACCTTGGGCCATACGCTTTCTACATCAAAAAAGCCTTCCTTGACGTTAATAACGTCGGGACACTTGGCCAAATATAAAATTTCGGCTGCAGCGTTTACGCCTGCGGCGTCTGCGCCAATGGCCTGGCCGATTTCCTGCAGCGCCTTGTGATAGGCTCCTGCCAAGTTTTGATCAACCTTCAGCG
>CAVAHH010000157.1:0-4819 GCA_963588395.1 bacterium | reverse complement strand
CTATAATATTACATGGTGATTATTTTGAAAAATACATTATATAACTTGGCCACAATGTGGCTTACTTTAAGCGTAATATTTTTTCTCGTAGAATACCTGACTAACTGGCTCGAGGTCGTCACCCTTGGCGGCCTGGTCGCTGGTGCGTTTATTGAAGGCATTTTTATGCTTATCGGCCTGAAGCTGATGCAGCTGGCGACCAGTAAGGATTTTTATCTGGCACCGCTCAAGCAGGCGCTGACGATGCGTACGGACGCCATCAAGGCACTGGTGGTCGTGGCGGCAATGTCGCTGGAGGGTGCGATCAATATCTGCCGTATGCTTCCGGGCTACGAGCTGAAGCTGGGCGTGGCTCATAGCATCTTTTTGCTTTTGGTATATCCGGGAGCGGCGCTTGTTTTACAAAAGCTGATCAATAGCAGGGGGCAGGTAGAGCATGGAAATTAAGCTGATTGCCAGTGATATGGATGACACACTTTTAAATAGCGAATGCCAAATTTCGGCTAGGAATGCGGCAGCGATCAAGGCAGCGATGGACGCAGGCAAAATCTTTTTGATCGCTACGGGACGCATGTACGTTTCGGCGCAGCCTTATGCCGAGCGCCTAGGGTTGGACGTGCCGCTTGTAACGTATAACGGCGCGCTGGTCAAGGGCAGCCTGAGCGGCGAGGTCTTTTACGAGCACGAGATGAACCTGGCAACTGCTAACGAGGTTTTGGCCTACTGCAAGGAAAAGGGCTACTACCTGCAGCTTTATGTCGGCGACAGCATTTACATCCGTCAGCAAAATGAGTGCTCGCGTATGTATACCAAAATAAGCGGTATTCCTACAACTGAAATCGGTGAGGCTGTGTATCATACGGATGCAGCGCCGTATAAAATTTTGGTGATGACCAAGGCAGAGGAATTTACCGAGGTATGGCAGCAGTTTGCGCAGCGCTTTGCCGGCAAGCTGGATGTTACCAGCTCTAAGGATAACTTTTTGGAGCTGATGGAGCCCGGTGTTAATAAATGGGAGGCTGTTAAGAGCGTAGCGGCCAGCTATGGTGTGCAGCCTGAGGAAGTTATGTGCATAGGTGATTCTAATAATGACATCAAGATGATTGCTAACGCAGGTATCGGCGTAGCAGTGGCCAATGCCAAGAACAGCGTCAAGAGGCAGGCCAAAATCGTCACCGCGTCGAACAATGACGACGGTGTAGCTATGGTTATCGAAAGTATTTTGACCAAGCAGGCAGAGCTGTAAGCAAAGGGGGTGGAGCGTGTATCTGCCCCCTTTCTTAATAAGCTGGCGGAGGGAGGCACAAAGATGACAGAGGAAAAATCGCTCCTGGAATACATCAGCAGGCAGGAGGCGGTAGGTGAAGACGGTGCTGTGCAGGAAAAGCTGCATTCGGCGCACGAGCACGCGCATACGCATCCCAATAAAAAGAAGGTTGTGAACCGCCTGGCACGCATAGAGGGACACGTGCGTTCGATCAAAGAGATGGTTGATGCTGACCGCGACTGCTCGGAGGTGCTGATTCAGATTGCCGCCGTGCGCAAGGCACTGGATAATACGGCCAAGGTTATTTTGAAGGAGCATTTGGAGCATTGCATCCTGCACGCTATCGAAAAGGGCGACGGCAGCAAAAGCCTGGAGGATTTTGAAACTGCTATCGACAGGTATCTGCGCTAAGCGACGTTGCCTGCTTGGGTAATTTGAGTGTGGCAAATGATTTAGGCAAGCAAAAAAGGCACTCAGCTTAAAGCCGGGTGCCTTTAATATTGTGATGCTAACTTTGCCTCAGGCAAAGCGCTGCTGCAGCTTGGGAACAAACAGCAGCAAGAAGCCGCTGCGGGCGATGTAAAATACCAAAAATGCCAGCCACAGGCCAATGTTGCCGTAAAGCGGGATGAGCGTAAAGTAGGCTGCCAGATAGCAGCTTACAGTCATCAGCATGGAGATGCAGATGGGCTTGGTGTAGAGCGCACCGTTGAACACGCCGTAGTACACAATTCCCAAAGCACTGATGAGCGGGAAGAAAGCAATGAACAGATCGTATTGCTGCGCTGTAGAGATGACACTTTGCAGATTGGTGAAGCAGCCTAAAATGGCGTGACGGCAGATATAATAGAAGACAGTTTGCGCCAGACCGAAGCCTATGGCCCAGATAAAGCTGATGCGTAATGTGTCATTGAGCATGGGCTTGTTGTGCTCGCCAAAGGCGATGCCGGAATAGATGGCGCCTGCCTGCGACAGACCTGTGAGTATATCACCCATAATGAACTGAATTTGGAAGAGAATGGAATTAGCTGCCAAAAGCTCACCGCCAAAGGCCGAGCTTTGATGCATAAAGCTGTTGACCATGATGATCATGCAGAACATACGCACGGTGAGGTGCGAGCCGCATTGTACCATCTGGCGGCAGGTGGGACCCGAAAATATTTCACGTAGCGGCACTGCTGTGAGCGGCAGGGGCTTGTGCTTGTAATAAAAGAACAGGATTGCCAAAAAGCCTGTGATGTTGGCGATGCAGGTGGCTGCGGCCACACCGGTGACCTCAAAATTCCAGACAACTACAAAGAGCACGTCTAGCACCAGGTTGATGATGTTGCTGGCAAGAGCGGTGAGTACGGCGATGCGCACGTGCAGCGTGCCTGCGAACCAGCCCTGCGCTGTCTGGAAGACAAGCGTCAACGGCATAATCCAGATAAGCATGCGGTAATAGCGTTCGAGCATGGGGCGGGTAGCGGCATCGGGATTAAACAACACCAAAGCCGTCTGCCAGATGGGCTCCTGCAAAATAACCAGCAAAAGACCGATGGCAAAGGCTGCCAGCACACCGCGTAAAAACGCTCCCGAAAGTAGCTTGGGGTCATGGTGCCCCAGCGCTTGGGCGGCAAAGCCGCTGGTAGAAATCTTGAGAAAGCCGAACAGCCAATAAACAGTGCTGAAGATTACGGCACCGAGCGAAACGGCGTTAATATACGTATAGTTTCCCAAATGACCGACAACGGCAGTATCAACCGCGCCCATGAGCGAGGCCGCCATTGTGGAAAAGGTAAAGGGAAGACTTGTTTTTATAAACTGCATGTGAGATAATTTCATTGCTGCACCACGTTCCTAATAAAATTCTTGCAACAATATAATAACCCCCATAGGGGGATAAAGTCAATAGTAAATATTTCTGTTAAGCAGTTTCTTTTAGCTTGCTTACAATTTTATTAAATTCTTTGAGAAGTTAAAGAAGGGATTCTATGTCTATCTTGCCGATTTTTATACCGCATGCAGGCTGTCCGCATCAATGTGTTTTTTGTAACCAAAGGGCTATCAGCGGACAAAAACTTGCTGCTACCTCAAGCGCACGTGCCCAGATAGCACGCTGGCGCTCCTGGCTGCGGCCATCACAGCAAAACGAGGCTGCTTTTTACGGCGGCAGCTTTACAGGACTGCCACTAGCGCTGCAGCGCCAGCTGCTGGCATTGACGGACGAGCTGCGCGCCGAGGGCTTTATCGGCAGCGTGCGCTTGTCCACGCGTCCGGACTATATAGATGAAGAGCGTTTGACGCTACTGACGCAGCACAAGGTGAAGCTGGTGGAGCTGGGAGTACAGTCGCTCGATGACGCTGTTTTGCAGGCGGCAGGACGGGGTCACACGGCGGCGCAGGTGACGCAGGCTATGCAGCTTTTAAAGCAGTATGGCTTTGCCACAGGCCTGCAGCTGATGGTGGGGCTGCCACGGCAAAGCTTTGCCAGCGTGCAGCAAACGGTACGGCAGGTGGTGAGTCTTGCACCTGATATCGCGCGTATATATCCGCTTTTGGTGATTAAGGATACGCCGCTGGCAGCAGATTTTGCGGCGGGTCGCTTTGTGCCGCTGACGCTACAGGCAGCGGTGGAGCAGGCGGCGTGGGCCTATAGGGAGCTTGTGGCGGCAGGGATTAACGTCATCCGCATCGGCCTGCAGGCGGACGCCAAGCTGTGCTCACCCGGCAATATCATCGCAGGACCGTTTCATCCTGCCATGGGCGAGCTGGTAAAAAGCCGTGTGCTGCGTGATGAGCTCACTCCCCAATTGGGAAATTTGGTTAGCATGGGGGTGGGGGGGATAGATATACTGTGTCCTTCTAAATTGGAATCCAAGCTGCGTGGGCAAAAGGGCTGCAACCTGCGCTATTGGCAGGAGCGCTTTCCTGGCGTAAGCTTTGCAGTGCTACATGGTGGTGGAGAGGCTATCGGGCTACGGCCGCAGACGGATGCAGCAGAGTGAGCTTAGGCACTGCAGTAAAAATCTGTTGCATTTCGCAGTTACTATTAACGCTGTGTATTGTTAAAACATGACATATTATGATAAAATAAAAGGATACGATATTAGACTAGAGAAAACGGGTGATCTTGAGTGCGCTTAAAATCCTTTGCAACCTATGGATTTAAGTCCTTTGCTGATAAAACTGAATTAAGCTTTGATAAGGGTATTACTGCTGTCGTGGGTCCTAACGGGTCGGGCAAAAGTAATATTTCGGACGCTATCCGCTGGGTACTGGGTGAGCAAAGTGCCAAATATCTGCGTGGCAGCAAGATGGAGGATGTTATCTTTTCGGGCAGTGGCAGGCGCAGAGCCTTGGGCGTAGCAGAGGTGACCATTGATTTTGATAATAGTGACCATGCGCTTCCCTTAGATTTTGAGCAGGTGAGTCTGACGCGCCGCATTTTCCGTAGCGGTGAGAGCGAATATGCCATCAACAAAAAAAGCTGCCGCCTGAAGGATATCATTGATTTAATGGCGGATACGGGCCTGGGTAAGGGCTCTATGTCCATTATCGGCCAGAATAAAA
>CAVAHH010000156.1:0-4831 GCA_963588395.1 bacterium | reverse complement strand
AGTCAGTACTTCGTGCACATCTCCCACCTGCAATCCCTGCGGCCGCAAAATTGCCGCCCTGCCGCCCAGGTAAAAAGCTTGATCCGGCATGTGCGTAGTTAAAATTACTGCAATGCCTTTAGTTGCAAGCTTTTTAACTAACTGCAGCACGCGAAACTGATTGCCGTAATCCAGGTGATTTGTGGGCTCATCCATTATCACCAGCTGCGGCTGCTGCACTATGGCGCGGGCAATGACTGCCTGCCGCTGCTGACCGCCGCTGAGCGTATTAAAGGAGCGGTTACGCAGCTCATAAATCCCCAGCTCCTGCAGCACCTCATCTGCCAGCTCATAATCCTCTTTGCCAGGCTGCGCCATCAACCCCAAATGCGGCGCCCGCCCCATAAGCACATAATCACGCACAAAAAAGGAATACGCTGTATTCTGCACCTGCGGCACATAACCGATACATTCTGTAAATTCCCTGGGATTTTCGCTTGGAGAATATTCGCTGCCGTCTTCAGCAAAAAGCCTGATGCTTCCCGCTCCCTGCAGCTTATAAAAGCCTATTAAAACACGTAACAGCGTTGTTTTACCAATACCATTGGCACCGAGTATCGTCAGCACCTCGCCCTTTTGCAGGCTAAAGCTGACATTTTGCCATAGCGGAAGCTGATTTTCATAAGCAAATGCAATATTGTTTACTTCTAATTTCATGATAACGCCAACCTTTGTCTAAAAAGCAGATAAAAGTAAAACGGTGCACCAATCAGTCCTGTCAAAATGCTCAAGGGAATTTCGGCACTCATAGAGGCACGCGAGATTGTGTCTATTACCAGCAAAAACAACGCTCCTAAAAGCACCGCCAACGGTAACAGCTTTTTATTATCAGGTCCCACCAGCATTCTGGAAAAATGTGGGATTACCAATCCCACCCAGCCTATAGTGCCACTCACGCACACACTGCAGGCAGTCAGTACTGTAGCACAGATAATAATAGCGTAACGCAACCAGCTGCTATTGCGTCCCAGTATATGCACCTCTTCATCTGACAGTGTGAGGATATTCATTCGCCAACGGATGAGCAGCATAAACACTAAGCCTGCAAGAATTGGCAGTCCACTGGCAAAAAGATTTCCCCAGGTGACGCTTACAAGCGATCCTAACTGCCAATAGGTTATTTCCGGCAGCTGTGTTTCTGCATCTGCCAAATACTTAATAATTCCTATTAACGCATTCATTAAACCCGAAACAATGATACCAGAAAGCACCAGCATCACGATAGAATTTTTACCGATAATGCGTGGGATGAGCACAGCGCAGGCCACAGCAGCAAGACCGCCGGCAAAGGCTCCCACCTGTATGAAAAGCTGCCCCGTACCCAAAAGAATGAATAACGAGGCCCCCACGCATGCTCCCGAAGAAACACCCAGCATATCGGGTGCGACCAGGGGATTTTTAAACACGCTTTGATAGGCTGCACCCGAAAGTGAAAGGGCGCTGCCAATCATGAGCGCAGCCAGCACCCGCGGCAGACGCAGGCTGAAAATCACGCTGGCTTCCTGGTCACTCCAGGTATGTTCCATTGGGAAGACACCTGAGCAAAGTATCCTGAGCACGTCTACAGGCGCAATATACAGACGTCCCATACCAATACTTAATATTATCGTCAGTAGCAACAAAATGCCAACCACTAGCATGAGCAGAGCAAAGCTGCTATCACTTTTTTGCTGCTTCAAAACAACGGCCTGCTATTTTTATTTGCTACATCGGCAAATATTTGCGCCATATCTGCCTCCGTCATCTTGTAATGCATAAAACCTTCGTAAAACCTTTTAGCATCAGCACGTACATCCATATCTGCAAAGAACTGCGGCTGCAATACGCATGCCAGCCATTCCATCATCAGCGGTGTTTCTACGCCTGGAGCATCCCAACGGTAAATACCCAGAGGCACCTTATAGACGCGGTGCTCACGCACGGCCTTCACCGTGCTCCAGTCCTGTCCGGCAATTTTATTGTTGTACAAATCATCCGGGACAAACTTATCAAAATTGCTCAGGAGGATGATATCAGGATTCAGCTTATACACCTCCTCCATAGGGATGTTCTGCTCGCTGCCACTGCTCAAAGCGATTTGCTCATAGGGATTTTGTCCACCGCCAATGCGGATAGCCTCATGAATAAAGTTATCATTTCCCTGTAGCCGCAGCTTACTGTTACGCAAAAACAGAACTACAGGCTTTTGCTGCTGCTCCCAGGCTTTTTTAGCGCTAATTTTTGTAGTTGTAGAATCATACAAGCCATTAAGCTCTTCCGCGCGTTTTTCCTTGCCCAAAAGCTTGCCCACTATCAAAATGCTCTTTTTCAGGTTATCTATAGTATCGTTATAAATCAAAAGCGTAGGTATTCCCACCTTAGAAAGCTTTTCAGCCTCCTTTTGCTGGTACTGCCACAAAATTACTGTATCAACACCGGCCTGTGCCGCCCCTTCTATGTTTATAGAAAAATTTTGCGCTACTATTTTGCTATCCAGTGTGCCGAAGTGCGCATCCCTGCTTTCCAAAAATCTACCCTTGTATGCAGTCATCGCCCCTGGATGTACAGCCGTCAAGCGCTCAGAGGAACCATCCAAAGCATAAACCACGCTGGCCCAGGGAATGGGTACAACCGCCAGGTGCTGCACATTTTTTGGTACACTTACCTGTCTGCCCTTTAAATCGGTAATCACCTGCGTCGCCTGCTTCTCCTGTTTTACTTCATTAGTACTGCTTGCGCAGCCTGCCAGTAGCGTCAGTACGGCAATACCTGCTACTATAGAAGCTGTTACCCTTTTCCAGCCCTTCATTCTCCAAAGCTCCTTTCACTTCACTAACTCATCTCGATAATTTCATTTTATTAATGACTGCAAATGCAAAGCTATTTCCTGTCCCAAAACACCGCTACCGCTATAGCAGGCCTGCTGACCCGAAATAACTCCCCACGGCAGAGGGATAACAGTTTTAGACGTTGCACCTGCTTCTAAAAGCAGCTCTGCCAGCTGTAGGTCAGCAAAAACAATATCAGCATCCTCCCACAGATCCTGCAAGGCCGTCAGACTATCTACTATAATCAGCCATTTATCAGCGCCGGGTGCCTGGCGGTACAAGCGGCGGCTGGCAGCATTGTGACTGATTACCACCAGCTGCAGATGCTGAAAGCCTGCATGCCACAGTGCGTGTGCCACGCCCATCGTCTGCACCGGATCACCTACTAGCAAAATTCTTCTTGTATCCGTTTCCTTGAGCGTATAATTGTGAATACACAGCTGGCGTTGCTCGGTTGCCTGCGCCTGGCACAGCTCTTGTACATTTTTACGCCACATTTTGAGCGCATGGCTGCCAACTGGGCAGCTCACCAAAAGTGGTACACCGTATTGCTCTAAAAGTAGCTGCCCTGCAGCAAGACCTGCAGTAGAAACGCACCAGGACAGCGCCGGCCTGCCCACTAACGGCTCGTTCAAAAGCCTTGGCTCATAGCCAAGCTGGCGGATACATTCAAAGCACTCCTTATACTGCTCCCTATCACCGCAAAGCAGGGGCGTATATCCCAAAAGTAAAACCTCTTTAGCAACATCCTTGCCAAAGCCTACTGCCTCCTGCTGTACCAGTAGCCGCTGCGCACAGCTGGCACCATAAACTGCATCACCAAAGCCATCCATAGCAAAATATCTACCCTTTATTCCTTCTGTTTCCATCTCTTTGGCCACCCAATCTCCGTCAAAACCTATAAACGACGCTACCGCCGTACTTAGTACATTCATTCCCCGGTACTGCTTTAAAGCAAGCTGCTGCCTGCACTGCTTCAGGCAGGCACCTTCCAAACCAAAAACAAAATCCTGATCTGTGCTATCAAGATAATATTGCTCCTGCGCCGCAGAGAGCAGATCTCCGTCACGCAGACAGGCTCTGCAGCCCGATGGTGCTGCCAAAACATTCAGCTCACTTTTTTGCGGCAGGCAGTCAAGCACACCTGCAATATCAGTCATGAGCGGCGGCAACTGAAACAGCCGGCCTGTTACAGTGCCTTCAGCGTCCGGCAGCTGCTGCATGAACTGCTTGACAGGCAGGTAATGCTGTATATCCATTTTGGCTAACGGACCGCGGAAAAAGCAACGCACCTGTACACCTGTTTCCTCTGTCAGTATTTTTTCTATGTAATCAAAATCCAAGCGCGTCAAAATATCCATACAGTTGAGATACAAAACAACAACTCTAGATCCTGCAATCCCTGCTGCCTGTCTTATACTGCGCACTATTTTTTCTTCAGCAGTACCCATAACGTAGTCTTCACCCGTCATTTGGCAAATAACAAGCTGTGACAGCCTGCCTTGCTTACGCGCCCTATAATACAGCTCGCGCAGGCAGGGTCCCGAGCCTGCGGCCACCAATACCAAATCCCTGCGCTCCCACAGTACGTCCGCTGGTGCGTCCGCATAATGCAGCTCTTGCACTTCTATGGCTTTCATTGCTTTTCACTCCCCCGTTACAATCTATACGTTTATTCTAGCACACTTTAATACTTAATAATAATTGATGTTGTAAAAGCCTTAGTTCGATTATTTTGAACTAAGGCTTTTTATTTCAATATAATTATACTATTCATTCTGCTTACGATGCTTTTCCAGCAACTGAAAGAAAAGCTTCATCGGCGGGCTCAGCCATTTATCTCTGCGATAGCCATACACAGCATGGATAGGCTCAAACTTTTTATCAATCGGCAGCTCCGCCAACACATCCTTATCCAGCTCCTCCTGTATAGTAAAGCGTGGCAAAAAGCAGATTCCCATATCATGCTTGACTAAATTTTTTAT
>CAVAHH010000155.1:0-4866 GCA_963588395.1 bacterium | reverse complement strand
TCACCCAGCGATAGCAGCACTCTGTCTCGCTATGAGGCTAATTACCTTTTGGGACGCCTGAAGGTAAAGGACGTTATGAAGCGTAGCGTTGTTACCGTTGATGCTGATGACACCATTGAATTTGTTGCCTATAAGCTGTATAAATACAGAGTTAACGCTTTGCCGGTTGTCAACGAGGATAATAAGCTGTGCGGCATTGTTTCCCGTAGCGATATTTTCCGTTCTATCGTTGAGATTATGGGCATGAACCGCAACTGCGTACGTATTACCATAACCACTCCGGATAAAGTCGGTGTTGTTGCCGAAATTTCCAATATTATGAAGGAGGATGGCATCAATATCATCTCCCTGATCACCAAGCAAAATGGTGATGGTACTGCCGAGGTTACCATCCGTGCTGCTCTCAACAACAATGGTCTGGACATCATTGAGCAAATCCGTGAGGCCGGGTACGAAGTAACAGACGTTATGACCTTGGACGGTATTGAATAATGCTTGATGCAGGCCGGGTTCAGATTGGTGATATCGTCAAGATGAAAAAGGCGCATCCCTGTGGCAGTGACGAGTGGGAGATAACCCGCATTGGCATGGACTTTGGTATGAAATGCTGTGGCTGTGGGCATTATGTAATGCTGGCGCGTAGCAAATTTGCCAAGGCTGCCAAGGCAGTTGTCAAGGGTAGCGCAGGTGACAAGTAAATATGTACAGGTAAAAAGCTTCTGCTGTAGTCATGCTTATGGCTGCAGTAGAAGTTTTTTGTTAAATAATAGGCTAATATCTTTCATGAATAATTGACATATGGTAAAATAAAAATGCTTATCTTGCAAATAAAAGGAGTGTGGTTATTTGATGAATTCGGTGCTGCTAATAGCATTGACGGTTATCTTTTCGGTAATTGTCGCTAAGCTGATTTTGAAGAAGTATAATGCGATTTTTGTCTTCTTCACCTCGGGTATTGTTATTATGCTCGTTGCCCATGCGCTTACAGGTACCCCCATTTTGGGCAAGGCCACTTTAGGTAATCCTTTGCTGGATGTATTCGGCTTCTTGAGCCAAAGCTTCAAGAAGAATCTGTCCGGTATCGGCATGATTATCATGAGCGTTACAGGATATGCAGCCTATATGAAGCATATCCAGGCATCGACAAAGCTGGCGTATTTGGCCAGTAATCCTTTGAGTAAAATAAAAAATAAATATCTTGTGCTCAGTGGCTTGTATATTGTGGGCATGGCCTTAAAGCTGGTTATTACCAGTCAGGCAGGTCTTTCAGTCCTGCTTTTGGCAACAGTGTTCCCAGTTATGATGGCCATTGGCATTACGCCTATTACAGCAGCGTCGGTGCTGTCACTCATCTGTATTGATTATGGTCCTAACGATGGCTCGACTATATTCATGTCCGGAGTTCTGAAAATGAATGTGGTGGATGTCTTCTTACAGCACCAGATTTACGTTGCCGGTAGCATCATTTTAGTTTTAGCTGTTATGATTCCGTTCTACTACAAATATATGGATAGCCGCGATAGAAATAGAGGCGAGTACCAAGCACAGGAACTCAAGGTGCTGGAAAATCCTGCTGTGCCGGCCTATTATGCACTGTTACCGCTTATTCCGTTGGCAATAGTTTTTGCAGATTACTTTATTCCTTCTACTAAGGTGGATGTCATTACAGCCAATATTATGGGTATGTTTATTACCTTTGTTATTGAATTCTGCCGCCGCAAGGATAGAAGCGAAATTCCTAAGGATATGGTGGTAATCCTGCGTGCTATGGCTGATATCTTTGTCAGTGTTGTTGCAATCATTATTTCGGCCTCCTGTTTTGCCGAGGGCATCAAAATGCTGGGTGGTATCAGTATTTTTGCTCATTATATTGCAGGTATGGAGGGTGCGGTATTCATCATCATGCTGGTGATGGCGTTGCTAACCTTCCTGTTTGGTATTATCATGGGTAGTGGCGCAGCGCCGCTGTTTGCCTTTGGCCCGCTGACGCCGGAAATTGCCGCTAAGCTGGGCGTACCCACTGTTACGCTCATTCTGCCTATGGAAATAGCCAGCGCGTTGGGCAGAGCGACCTCGCCTGTATGTGGTGCGATTATAGCCGAAGCAGGCTTTGCAGGCATAGAGCCTATCCAACTGGTGAAGCGGTCGGCACCGCTTTTGGTGTTGGCGTTTGTGATTAACTGTATAGCTAGCTATGTTTTTAGTATTTAATATAAAGAGGGAGGCTAATTATGGAAAAAGAAAGATTTATTTTAGACTGTGATCCTGGTTCTGATGATGCTATTGCAATTATGCTGGCGCTCTATAGCGAAAAGCTGAAGCTGGAGGCAATCACGACCGTTAACGGTAACCGTATTGTTCCCAAAACCACAGAAAACGCCCTGCGCGTGGTGGAATTTTTGGGTGCAGATGTGCCTGTATACCGTGGTTGTGAGCATCCTATCATCTGCAACCAGATTCCTACCCGTAAGCCTAATCTGCCGCGTGTAACCCTAAATGACTGCCATGGTGATTTTTTGCCTATGCCCGAGGCAACAATCAAACCGCAGCCTGAGCACGCAGTATTCTTTTTGGTAAAGGCTTTTATGGAAGCTACAGAGCCGCTGACGCTGGTGGCAACCGGTCCTTTGACCAATGTTGCTATGGCACTGCGCATTGAGCCGCGTCTGGAGGAAAAAATCAAAAAAATGGTTATTATGGGCGGTGGACATACAGGCTGCAATGCCAGTGCTGCTGCTGAGTTTAATTTTTATGCAGATCCCGAGGCTGCCAAGATAGTTATGGATAGCAAAATTCCTAAGGTGATTTTACCACTTGATGCTACCTGGCGCGCCTGCATCACCGATGAAGAATGTGAGAAGCTGCGCGCCTTGGGCACTCCTGCTGCCGAAAAGGCTGCAACGCTGCAAATGCTGCGCATCAATAACCTGAAGGTTAACGATGTTTCGGAGGATAACTATAACCTGCGCCATACAGCAGGCACCGTGGGTGAAAAGGTGCTGTATCGTTATGATAACCATATGGCGCCTATTCATGACGCCCTGGCTGTTGCTTATTTGATTGACCCAAGTGTTATCACCGAGCTGGCAGATGCCAATGTAGATATTGATATTTCTGGCGGTATTTGCGACGGACGTATGGTGGCAGACTTCCATAATACAAAAAAAGGTGCTGCTCCTGTAACTGCTAAGGTGGCACTCAATGCTGATGCTAAAAAATTTGTGGCACTTTTGCTGCATAACCTGGGCAAGAAGGAATTAGATAACTAAAAAGTGAAAAAAGCTGTCAGCGTGTGATGCGCTGACAGCTTTTTTAGGTGCTTTTGTCGCTTTTAAAGCGACCACTTCTAAAACAAATAATGTTATACTATAATTGCAGCCTAAAGGCTGGTGTTAGCGTATTCCTGCAACAGCTCGTTTACCAACATTATGTCATAGATTTGCTTTGTTAGGCAAAATGCGATAACAACATCTGCTTTTTCGTATTTAGATAGGGCATAGCCTGCGAGGCGTAAAAGCTCAGAGGCTTCTGTTAGGGATAGATGCGCTGCTAGAATTAGTGCTATAGCGGTTTTGCGGCTAGGGTGATATTCGGAATGACGGATTTTAGAAAATAATTTTCGATCAATGTCGGCAGCCTTGTAGATATCTATCTCATTCAGGCCTTTAACATTTATAAGAGATAAAAACTGGTCGCCGAAGGTCTTTTGGGTGAATTTTTCATCTAAATAATCCTTTAATTGTGATACATCATTTGTGTTATAGCTTGCAGGCGGAGTGGTAGCCTGTGAGTTCTTAGGCTTAGAATCAGGGTTATGGCGGATAGAAAATTGAACCCTATTTTTTACATAATTGCGTTCGAAGAAGTACTTCAGCTCTTCTTTGGTTTGAATATCGATCATAACACAGCTCCTATTAGTTTATTGTAATCAGCTAACTTACCAATGTATATTGTAGCAGATTTTGTCATGCAGGTGGTCGCTTTGAAAGCGACAAGTACTAAAAAGTTTGTTGATTGGATGTATGCTAAATCTTTGATGTTATAGAATAGTATTAACATGATGCTGCATTGAATATGTATTAATGTGCGTATGATGCAATAAAAACAAAATGTTTTATAGCTATGTGTATTATATTCATTACGTGCTTAGCAATAAAAAAAGGAAAGGCGGGAATAAGATGAGAAAAGTAGTTGGTATAATGCTTCTGGTAATTTCGATGATGGGGATTTGTAGTGTTGCATTTGCTGATCAATATGTAAGAGGACATGTGCGCAGGGATGGTACTTATGTGCAGGGGCATTATCGTAGTGACAGAGATGGCTACAGGGAAAATAATTGGTCGCATATAGGTAATATTAATCCCTACACCGGAGCACGTGGAAGCAAATGGTAGAATGGTATGAAAAGTGGCCTAAGTGGGTACGTTGGCTTTTTTTGATACCAGTATCAGCTTTGGGTGCATTTGCTATAAGATGGATAGCTATATTTTCTTTTAACTTTGCAACAATGGAATTTTTAGAGGATAGCTTGTTTGAAATACTTTATTTATGGCTATTTGACGGGCCGGTATTAGCATTATTGTTTCTTAATATAGCATATAAGGTTGCATCGGCAGCTAAAAATGCTGTAGTAGTAGTTTTGGCTTTTATCTCATCAATATTAATGTTTGCGACTTGTGTTGTGTCACCAGATGGATTTATAAGCGAGATAGGAGCGGAATGCCTTGGTTATATTTTTGCGAGCTTATATGTTTGTGTGATTATAGCTCTAGGAAGAGAATCACGCGAATGGCAGTTGTTGGATTGATGGTAACCTTGTGGTAATATTGAAGAATAAATAGTTGTCGAGAAAGCAATGCTTTAGAA
>CAVAHH010000154.1:0-4895 GCA_963588395.1 bacterium | reverse complement strand
GTCAGCGTGTATTCCCAATCTGCACTAGCAAAGGTGCCACGCAATGGATGCTCATCCATAGGCTGGTTAGAAGCATTTTCATTGTACAGCTCCAGATCGCTCTGCGGCTCGCACATCAACACGCTCACCTCTATCGGCTTATCAAAGTGCAGGTCTATCGTCGCTGTGTACAGCCTATCTGTAGGCAGGATAATACCGCGACCGCTCAAAAGCTCACGGCTCACACCAAAGCCCAGCTTCCCCTCCTGCGGCTGCTGCAGCTTGTCATCAAAATAATATTTTTGCGACAGCTTGCCGTCACGCATATAGTCATTGGCAAAGCCGGCTGCGCCGATGCGCAGTACCTGGTACTTCACAGGGCGCAAGCTATCCGTATTTTTGAGCATCACCGCCAGCTTCTTTTTGCCGCTAACACCATTAACATGGTGCAAAAACAGGCGCACGTCTCCTGCCACCTTGTCGCGGTACAAAACGCCGTTACGATAAACAGTTTCCGGACTATCACTAAAAAGCAGCGTAGGACCTGTGGCCTTAAAGCTGGCCTCTACCTGCTCCACCAGGTAATCCTCCGGAATATAAACAGGCCGCTGCTGCGCCCCTGCCACATTCAGCAGACCGCAGGAAACAGTCACCAGCAGTGTCTGTAGGGCTCTTTTAAAATTCATGTAGCAAACTCCTTCCCAACTAATGCTAATAAGCAGTTTTGCCAGCTCTCCCTCAGTAGCACGGGAACCTCATGAGTATATGCTGTAATCCCGTGCTCCAAGCAGGAGCTGGCAAAATTTCGTAAAATATTGTTGATCTGTTATTATTTTAAGCTGTTTTGATAATCAGCCATAAACTGCGCCAAGCCTTTATCCGTCAAGGGATGCACGATCATCTGCTCCAGCACCTTGGTAGGAATGGTCGCAATCGCACAGCCTGTGAGCATAACCTTTTCTACATGCTCCAAATTGCGGATGCTGGCAGCAATAACCTCGGTAGTGATGCCGTAAAGCTTAAAGGCCTTGACTATGTTTTCCACCAGCTGTACACCGTCTTCGCCAATATCGTCCAGGCGGCCGATAAAGGGGCTGACATAAGAAGCACCGGCACGGGCTGCCAACAGCGCCTGCGCCATGCTAAACACCAGGGTTACGTTAGTCCTGATGCCCTCGGCATGCAAAATCTTCACTGCCTTCAAGCCCTCGGGGATGCAGGGAATCTTGACTACGATGTTGTCTGCAATCTGCACCAGCTTGCGTGCTTCAGCCACCATGCCTGCACAATCAGTGCTGATAACCTCGGCGCTGACAGGACCGGAAACCAGCTTAGCAATTTCCGGGATAACCTCCGCCTGTGTGCGGCCGCTTTTAGCAATCAGGCTGGGGTTAGTGGTTACGCCATAAACAACGCCCCAATCGACAAATTTAGCAATTTCTGCAACATTGGCAGTATCCATAAATATCTTCATTCAATAAATACCTTCTTTAAAGTTGAATTTTTAGTACTTCTTGGCACTCCAGCCTCCTACTAAGGCTTACGCAGACGCGCTAGAAAGTACCAGAGGCGTAGCAATGGCGACGACGGCGTACTTTTAGTACGTCTAGGAGTCATTGCATAGCATATGGTGCTTTATTGCGCGTCTCTACGGTAGAAGTACAACCCTCTTAGCATTAGTCTGCGCCGGCAAGCTCATAGTCATCATATCATACCAAACCAAAAGCTTATCTCCCCTTTTGATTTTGGCAAAATCACTGCAGGCAGCAGCATCCACTGTCGCGATCAGATCGTTGTTAGCGTTCAAAAGCGTTACATAGCTGCCATCCGCACTCAAGGCTGCCTGCGCCACCTCAAAATAAGCCGCGTTGCCCTCAGCAGGTGCGCCGATGACAATAGCCATAGCGTGGCTTTGCGGCAGTAGGCTGCGCGTCATGTTGGCTGAATAGTAGGCTGTAACACGCTGCCCCACCCTCAGCGCCCGCGGCAGACGCAGCTTGCCGCTTTTGCCTTCCACCACGTAGGTATCACGATCCACGACAGCTGCCACCTGCGGGCGACTGCCCTCGCCCTTAATAATGTACAGTTCATCTTCAATAGCGACAATTTTGCCGCTCGTGATATACGTACCCGGGGCACGCATCACCTGCGGGTCAGCCTGCACCGCGTCCAGTGGTGCATCAGCAGTCACACCACCGGCGGCCATGGCCGTGCCTACGCCCAAGGCTGCCACGCACACCAGCGCCAGGGATAATTTTTTAATTGCTTGCATAAGCTATACCTCCAACGTATCGTTATGTTTTACTTTGTTGAGTATAGCATATGATTATGACAAATGCATGACACTTTGTTATTTGTTGGTAAAATGTACAGCGATTTCGGTAATAGTCGCTGCAGCCTTCCACATGCAGTCCTCATTAAAGTCAAAATGACTGTTGTGGTGACCTGCTGCCAGCTGCGTGCCATACATCATATACAGCGCACGGCCGCCACGCTGCTGCACGCGCTCCATAAAGTAGCCGCAGTCCTCGCTGCCGCCCATGTCCACGTATTCACTAACCTCGTCATAATGACATTTTTGGCTGATAAGATCTGCCACCTCGTGTCCCAGCTCCTTATCTGCAAAGCAGGCAGGAGCAGCACCTGCCATGGTGATTTCCACCTTGACATCATACATAGCTGCGCAGGCGTTAATCATACGCTTTGCCTCTGCCACCATAAATTCGTTGATTTCGGTGGTTGCACCGCGGGTTTCCAGCTTCAGGCTGGCAACATCGGGAACGACGTTACGGCCCGTGCCTGCGTTCAGCACGCCCACGTTGATACGGTTAGAGCCCTTGCTGTGACGGGCAATGGTATTGAGGGAAATAGCAGCCTGTGCTGCAGCCAACAGTGCGTTTTTGCCCTGCTCGGGAGCAGCGCCTGCGTGTGCCGACACGCCGGTAAACTTAGCATCCAGCTTCGTGGTTGCCAAGAAGCCGTCGGTCATCGTCACCAGCAGGTTATCGGCGGTTGCCTTAAAGCCGATGTGCCCACCGAACAAGTAGTCAACATCATCAACCACGCCGGCGTTCACCATAGCGTAAGCGCCACGTACACCCTCCTCCGCAGGCTGGAAGATGAGCTTGATGGTACCCGAAAGACGTGCCTTGTTTGCTGCCAAAAGCTTAGCTGCTGCCAGACCGATGGTTACATGGCCATCGTGACCGCAGGCGTGCATAGCCATCTGATGCTGCGAAGCAAAGCCAGCCTTAGCAGGACGGTGAGCATCGCCAGCCTCCTCCTGTACATCGTTGCAATCCATATCAAAGCGGAAGGCTACTGTTTTGCCCGGAGCACCGGTTTTGAGCGTTGCCACAATGCCAGTTTTGCCGCCGGCCATTTGCTTTACCAGCTCTGGGTCTGCACCCTCAGACAAAGCGCGCTGCATGTATTTTTCCAGCTCTGCCGCAGACGGCACGCCCATCATCGATTTTTCGTCAACAACAGCGGCACCAAAAACTACATCATAGCCCAAATTTTTTAATTCATTGATAATCATGCTGGCAGTACGGAATTCCGTCCAGCCAGTTTCAGGATGCTGGTGCAAATCTCTGCGACGTGCCACCATCTCGTCCTTTAAGCCTTCTGCTTGTTGCCAAATTGTTTCCATAAAAATTACCCCCATTTCAAAAAAGTACAGTTTGCTCACTGTCTACAGGCAGATAAACCTCGCACTTCTCCCTACGGCGATTTTTGTCATCCACCCACTGCCCACACGGGCAGCTGATTACGGCAGTTGGCAGCGCCCAGGCCAGCGGCCTGCCGCATGCGGGGCAGATAAACAGCACCTGCAGGCGTCTTTGCTTGCTCTTTTTCATAAGTAGCGCACCTCCTGCGTCTAATTGCGGCTTATATTATAGCACATTTATACGATTAAAGAAACGTTTTAGTTATTGCAGCAGATAAAAGTAACTAAGTAAAGCATAAATTACATACGCAGCAAAAACCCCCTGCCATCTGCATGACAGGGGGTCAATGTTACGATTTAGTCATTCACCTGTTAAATTATTTGCCAGGGAAGAACGGCCATACCATCGGGATTACAATCAAGGATACGATGAAAGCTACGATTACCAAGCCAGTACCAGCTTTTACATAGTCCATGAATTTGTAGCCGCCAGGGCCAAGAACCAGGGTATTCGGAGGAGTACCTACCGGGGTTGCGAATGCGCAGGATGCTGCAACTGCAATTGCCATCAATACTGCCTTCGGGTCAGCGCCCAGCTGTTTGGAGATTGCAATACCAATCGGGCACAGCAGAGCAGCAGAAGCGGTGTTGGACATGAACTGGGTCAGGCCGCAGGACAGGATGAAGAGGATAGCGGTAACAACCATCGGGGAAGGAGAGCCGCCCATCAGGGATACGGTCCATTCAGCGATAAGCTTGCCAGCGCCAGTCTTATCCATTGCACTAGATACAGGCATCATACCTGCGAACAGGAAGATGGTTACCCAGTCGATAGAAGCATATGCTTGTTTTTCAGTCAGGCAGCCGGTCAGTACGCAAACCAATGCGCCGATGATGGCAGCCATTTCCAGGGTTACACCCTTGATACCCAGTGCCATTACCAATACAACGGCCAGCAGGATAACACCGGAAATAACCATTTTCTTGGAATCAGAGTTAGTAGCTTCAATCTCTTGCTCGATATCTTGGTCAGCGCTCAGCTCAACCTTCGGGAGCAGGTACTTACCAACAAACATCATGTACAGCATACCAGCCAGGGATACGGGGATACCGATCCAAGCAAACTCGAAGAAGCCGAAGCCCTCCAGGCCTGCAGCGGTCATAGCGCCGGTTGCGATGATGTTAGGAGGAGTACCTACCATGGTGATGATACCGCCCCAACCGCAGGCAAATGCCAAAGGCATCA
>CAVAHH010000153.1:4370-4999 GCA_963588395.1 bacterium | reverse complement strand
GCTGCAGGTTATAAGGTTATTTTTACTGACCTGCAATGGATGCTTACTTGTCTTAAGGATTTTTCCAGTATCACTAGCTATGTTAATTTTAGTGCAGGCACCGATGTTTCAAGTGATGCTGACCAGAATCTGCAGATGGCAGTGGCAGGCACCGTAAATTATAATAGGGTTAACAATAACGCCAAAACCTTGGTCGGTAAAAATAGCGTACTTACAGCTACTGATGGTGATATAGATATTTCTGCTACGACTGATAATTCATTGCTTAGCCTTACTGGTGCTACTGATTCCTACAATTTTGGTAAAAAATTCGCTGAATGGACAAAGCTTGATAATTTCTATGACAAGCTACCCAAAAAGTTTCAGGACTGGTTCAAGGATCAGGTGGGCGACTTTGAAGTCAGCTATCCGTTCTGGGCGATTGATAGTGCTGATAACGGTGTAGGTGGTTCTATTGGCATTAATTACCGCAATAATAATGCTATTGTTGCTGTAGCTGAAGGCACTAATTTGACAGCCTCCGGTGAACTGAGTGTAGAAGGATCTAATCGTACGATAGATGCTTCAGCAGTATATGCTGGCGCAAGAAATGCTACCACTGGTATTTTGGGTATGGGTCAGTATCAGGG
>CAVAHH010000153.1:0-4360 GCA_963588395.1 bacterium | reverse complement strand
GTATCAGGGTGGTACGTCTAACGTCATTGCAACTGTGGATGACGAGGTTACTATCACCACAGGCGATACCACTATTAAAGCTGAAAATGCTGAATACATTGGAGGCCTGGCAGGGAGTATTTTGGGGAGTGAGCGTCATGCTATAGGTGCTGCTATCAACATCATAAACTACGATTCCAATACCATTGCCGGCATTGTGGATAACGATAAGGATGGCGACGAGGACGATAGCACCGTAGGCGGCAAAGCACGCAAGCTGCTCAAGAGTGCGCTTAACGATAATGATAAGAAATTTTTGGGCAGCAAGGCTGATGCTGTGGATGCAGAGATAGACTCTGAAAACGTTGCTGTAAAGGCTGACAATCATGGAAGCACTTGGAACTTCGCTATTGCAGGCACTTATACCAAAGGCGAAAGTGAGGAGGATGACCGTGGCGCAGCACAAGGTCTGCCAGAAGCCAATCCGGCAGGGCATACGACCTATTTCCCTGAGCTGAATTTGGCGGCTGCAGGCAGTCTGTCGTTAAACAAGGGTACATCCACGACAGCAGCAGGCATAGAAGGCACTGGCGCCGAGTTGAGCTTTTTGGGCCACGGCGAGGGCAAGCTCACCGTGGAGTCCGTAGAGGATAAGCTTATCGGTGCCTACAGCGGCTCGGGCGCGTTCCAGCTTTTGAAAAAGAACGATGAGGACGAATCCCGCTATGCAGCTACGTTGGCAGGAGCGTATGCGGCCGATGCAACCACGCACAACGTGCTTGCAAATATCAGCAACGCCAATATAGAATACTATAAATTAGTAGATAACCGTGCGCATAAGGATGGTATGAATCTTACCTTGGGTCTGGCATTGGGCGTGCAGACAGTGAAGGCGGATGCCAAGGGCTACGAACTTGTTGGCAGCGGCAATGGTCTGGATTTGACAAATAATATCAAAGCTAACATGACCGACGTGATGATCAGAAAAACGGACATGGTGAAAAACGTTGCCTACAACAAGGATATAGAAATTGCCGGCGGTCTGCAGGTAAGCTACAGCCAAAACGGTACCGCTTCTATGGGTGCGGCCGTCACCTACATGGGTGTAAACAATAATCTGACAGCTACTATCAATAACAGTACTATCTATGCCGATTCCCTGGAAAATTTAGCTGTAGCTAAGCAGACGCAGGGTAGTGCCGCTGTCAGCTTCGGCTTGATGAGAGGTGAAAACGGCGAGGTTGCTGCTTACGGTGCTTATGCGCAAAATAAATTAAACAACACCATTACAGCAGGTATTACAGGCAGTACTATCGCAGCTGATGCAGTGCACGTGCGTGCTTATGATGGTGACCTTGTAGAGCTGTCTGTTCCAAACAAGGATACTGATACAAGCACATCCAAGCCTGATAGCCAAAAACCTGATGACCAAAAGACCGACGGGGAAAAAACAGATGGTGAAAAGACTGATACAGACAAGACCGAAACTGTTAAGAGTGCTACAGATAACGAGCATTTGTCTGAGCTGCGTGAGCTGAGCTTCGATGTTGACGGTCAGAATACATTGGATCAGCTCAATAAATCTGATAGCGGTGTAAGCAATCTTGAAGTTAACCAGGATAAGCTGACAGATGATTCCAAGGTTACCGCTGCGGATCTGGAAAAGGAAATGAACAAGACCTTGGGTAAGGATACTTCTGACACAAGCACGAGTACCGAGACCAAGAAAAGTAGCATGTATTACAATGGCGAAGCGCTTGCTAACAGCACCAGTGGTAACAAGCTTGTTACCGGTGCAGTGAGCATAGCCATCAACACTGGCGATAGTAGTACTCTCACTGCCAGTGCGGCGGTAGTAGTCAACCAGCTACAGAATACTTATTCTGCATTTATTGATAATTCTACTGTTAATACTACCGAAAACACCAGCATTGATGCCAAGAGCAACGGTATCATGGTGAATGTGGCAGCAGGCGTAGGCGGTAACAGTCAGGGACGTGATGGCTTCTCGGTTGAAGGTAGTGGCAGCGGCAGTGGGCTCACCACCAACAACAGTGTCAAGGCCAAGCTGCAAAACAGCAAGGTAACAGCTAAGGAGCTGGCAGTTACGGCTAAAACTGCTGACGAGCTGATTAACGTAGCAGGTTCTGGCGGCTATAGCGGCAACAACACCATGGGTGTGGGTGCGAACGTGGCGGTAAACACTAAACATAATACCACAGGTGCCTATATCTATGGTAGCGATGTTGATGCGTCCACTATTAAGGTGCAGGCTGACAATGACAGCAATAGCTGGGCCTTTAGTGTAGGTGCCAAGGTGAGCAATAAGGTTACTGCTAAGCTCTATGGCAGCGTTGCTACAAACACTGGCACGGATGATGTAGAAGCAATTGTTGACTCCTATGATGACGGCAAGGGCAACACCAAGGATAACACCTTTACCGATGCGGAAAACATCAGCGTCAAGGCTACTGATACCAGCAAGCAGAAGGCTATCGCCGGCGGTCTGGATCTGGCTAATGGCGGCAAGGTCGCTATCGGTGGCGCTGTTGCCTACACCGAAATCGGCGATTATGATAGCGATAAAAAGAACGAGAAGAAGCAAAAGCTTATTGCACGCCTGAACAACAGCACTATCAACATGAAGCAGGGTGCAGACAGCAAGAATATTACTGTCAGCGCCAGCAACAAGGATTCCTCCAGCATGGCCGTTGCTGTTGGCGTGGCACTGACCAATGCCAATAACGTAAACGTCCAGGGCAGCGGTGCGGCCAGCTATATCGCTCTGCAGACCGAGGCATCCATGACCGATACCTCCATTAAGGATGCAGAAAAAACCACTAGCGTAAATGTGGATGCTGAAAGCAAAAATAGCGTCACTACCAGTGCCGACTTGTTGTCGGGCAACCTCAATCTCGAGCAGGGCCTTAGCGTCAGCGGTGCGATGGGTGTGGGTACTGCCAACATTTCCGAGGAAACCAAAGCCTTTATCAAGGGCACGGATGATAGCAAAAAGCTGTCCTTAGAATTGGGCGACGTAACAGTACAGGCAGATTCCGAACAAGACATCCTGAACGTCGGTGCAGGTGTGACTGCAGCACTAGGCTCTGGTATTAGCACGGGTGTAATCGGCAATTTGACTATCAATAACATTAATAACGACATCCTCGCCTCTATGGAAAATGTCAGCCTAGATGCAGGCAAGACTGCTAAAGTGGACGCGCAGGACAAAAAGACCATCCATAACTATGCCGGCACGATTGACGTAGGCGTCGGTTCCGGTGCTGTGACTGCAGCTGTAGGTGCTACAGTCGGCATTAACAAGATCGGTGGCACTACCGACGCGCATATTGCTGACAGCACACTGAAGCTGGCTGGCGCAGACGGCCTGACAATCGTAGCTAACAGTGAAAACAAAATAAGAAACGTGCTGGTTACTGCAGGCATTGCCGTTGGCACAGGTAGTGCAGCTGCCGGCGTCAACGGCACTGTTGCTATCAACAAAATTGAAGGCAGCACCAACGCTACTTTGCAGGACAGCGATTACAACAAGGCAGCTAGCGACAGCGAGGAAATCAAGGAGGATGCGCTCACCAAGCTTGCAGTTAAGTCCTCTGACAAAGCGGATATTATCAGTGGTGTAGGTAATGGTTCGATTGCTGTTGCTTCTACCGCCGGCTTTGGCGTAGGGGTTGCTGCGGACAGCAATACCTTGGCACGCAATAGCAGCGCGCAGATTATCGGCAACAGCAAGGATAGCAGCACTAACGCACAGCAAAGCACTATCAATGCCTCTAGCGTGGACGTTACGGCTGAAAGCCGCCATGAGCTTGCTACCTATGATGTAGGCGTTGCTGTTGGCGCAGGCTCTAGCTTTGGATTGGGCTTAAACGGTAGCATCAGTAGCAGCACTCTCAGCAGCACAACCATTGCTGCTATGCAAAATGTCAAGGGTGTAATTAACACTGTCAATGTTGACGCTAAGCACACGGCTGACATTACACGTCTGAATGTTGGTAGCGCTTTTGGTGGTGGCTACGCAGGTGCTGCCGTTGGCGTAAGTGTTGCCGTGCTCAACGACGACAATTCCACTTATGCTAACTTCTTGAACAACAGCCTCATCGGCACGGCAGACGGCAAGCAGACCGTGGCAGTAGATGCAACCAACGACAGCACGATAAAGAGCAGTGTACACAGTGGTGCCGGTGTCGTTTCAGTGGCAGGCGGTGCCATTGGCGGCAACTTTGTGGTTGACGGCTTCACCAACAAGGTGGGTGTAAACGTAGGCGGAAACAGCATTGGTACGGACGCTGTCCGCGCTGCCTCCTTTGAAGCCAAGGCTCAGAACAAGGTTAAGGAGGATATGTATCAGGGTAACTAC
>CAVAHH010000152.1:0-5011 GCA_963588395.1 bacterium | reverse complement strand
ATGCTACTGCTAGCGTGGATGAGGTTAGTAAGGCGGTGCTGGCTGCTATTACCAACGTGCTTGATGAGGGAAAATAGTATGTGGGACGATGTAGTTGGTCATGTAGCGCAAAAGCAGTACCTGCAGCACTACCTAAAGGCGCAGGAGCGGCCGCACGCTTTGCTGTTTAGCGGTCCTGATGGCTTGGGCAAGCGGCAGCTGGCATTGGAATTTGCCAAAATGCTTTTGTGCGCTACGCATACCGGAACCGATAACTGCAAAGCCTGTCGCCTGATGAATTTGGCAGATGACAGCTTGAGCCACCCTGATTTTTTCTTGGTAAAGCGTGAGCTTGAAGAAAAAGAGGGTAAAATACGCTATAAGGATATATCTATAGTTCAAATAAGGGAATTGATTCAGCAGGCAGCTCTGACACCTGCAATGTCGCGTACAAGGGTGTGTGTGATTGAGGACGCTGATACTCTGTGCAATGGTACGGCAGCGCCGGCAAACGCCTTTCTAAAGCTGCTGGAGGAGCCGCCTGAGGGCTGGGTAATTATCTTGCTTACCAGTAAGCCTGATAAGATTTTACCCACGATTCTGTCGCGCGTAGTGCAGCTACGCTTTCAGACGATAGAACTGCCACTGGTGGAGCAGGTGCTGGTGCAAAAGGGTGTGCCACAAACAGAAGCTCCTGTGCTGGCTCGCATCGCTGAAGGCTCTATAGGGCAGGCACTACACTTGTATGCAGGTAACAGTGATGTACACAAGACCAATGCCAAGGATTATAATGCTTTGACAATGCGGGCGCAGGCCTGGGCTTTTTTGGAAGCACTGCCGCTATCTGCGCCGCTTAATTATATCGCCGGCCGCAGCTGGCAGGCGAAGGGTTACCAAAAGCTGGACGCTCTTTTACTGGTGCAGATGTGGCAGCTTTTGCTATATGATTTATTGCTGTGCAAATTACAGCTTTATGATAGAATATATAATATAGATTTGCTGGATGAGCTGAAGGCTCAGGCCGGTGCCTGGGAGCTGGCTGCGCTTAAGCGGGTTCTTTCGCTATTGCAGGCCACTCATGATGATATAGCACATGATGCCGGGGCTAAGGCAGCCTTAGAAGGCATAGCGCTCAAAATAGACCAAATATATAAGGAGTGATGATTAATGCCGACAGTAGTAGGTATTCGCTTTAAAAAGGCATGTAAGATATATTATTTCGACCCTGCGGAAACAGGGGTAGCGAAAGGGAACTGTGCTATCGTAGAAACAGCCCGCGGCGTAGAATATGGCGAGGTTGTTATCGGACCGCGCGAGGTGGATGATAAGCAGATTGTTTCGCCACTTAAGCCCGTAATACGCAGAGCAACAGCAGATGATGATATGAAGCTGGCTGAAAATAAAATTCGTGAAAAGGAAGCCTTTAATATCTGCCTGCGTAAAATCAAAAAACACGAGCTACCCATGCGTCTGATAGACGTAGAATTTACTTTTGATGTTAATAAAATTATTTTTTACTTTACTGCTGATGGACGCATTGACTTCCGTGAGCTGGTTAAGGACCTGGCGTCTGTCTTCCGAACACGCATCGAGCTGCGCCAGATAGGCGTGCGTGATGAAGCCAAGATGCTTGGTGGTATCGGCAGCTGTGGCCGTCCTTTGTGCTGTGCTACATTTTTAGGTGATTTTGAGCCTGTTTCTATCCGTATGGCCAAGGATCAGAGCCTGTCGCTCAATCCAACTAAGATTTCTGGTATCTGCGGCCGTTTGATGTGCTGCTTAAAGTATGAAAACCATATGTATTGTAAAAATGGTTGTGGCGGCTGCGGCAAGCGCGAGCGCATTGAAATTCCTAAGATGGGCAGTATGGTTGTAACCACTATGGGCGAAGGTAAGGTTGTGGGTATCAACCGCAAGGAGCATACTGCTGCCGTACAGCTGGCAGCGGATAACACTATTCAGGTGGCATGGGACGAGCTGGTGGATGCCTCCCAAGCCGATGATGTCTGAGAGCGTGGGCAGTCTGCGTTGTGATTATCTGCCAGGCTGCCGCTACAAAATCTGGCAGGACGCAGGTGAGTTTTGCTTTACGACAGACGCGGTGTTCTTAGGAAATTTTCCGCATGTAGTGCGGCAGGCAAAGGTGCTGGAGCTGGGTTGCGGCACGGGTGCTATAAGCATGCTGCTGGAAAGCAGGGGAGCAGTGCAAATAACCGCTGTTGACTGCAACGAACGTATTACGCAGCTTTTGCGTCGCAGTGTAGCAGACAACGGCCTGCAGGCTAAGGTTAATGTTTTAGATGGCGATATCCGTGACTATAAGAAGCTGCTGCAGCCAGAAAGCATGGATCTGGTGGCTGCTAACCCTCCGTACCGCAACAGCGGCAACGTGCGTCAGGTTGGCACTGCAGCCTGCCACGAGCTGACTGCTACGTTGGAGGATTTTTTCCGCGCTGCTGCTTATGCAGTGCGTTATCGTGGTCGTTTTGCTTTAGTACAGCTACCGGAGCGCTTTGCCGAAAGCATGCAGCTGGCATTTAAGTATGGGTTGCAGCCTAAGCGGCTGCAATGGGTGCATTCACGTATTGATAAGCCTGCATGGATTTTTTTGATGGAAATGCAAAAGGGCGGCAGCTATGGCTTGGATGTTTTGCCGCCATTGATTATGTATAATGCTGACGGCACTTACAGCACGCAGGTACAAAGGTATTACGAATAAACTATAGCACGAAAAATTTTGCAGTTAGCTATTCTATATGCTAATAATTTAGTTTTTTAGATAGGCAAATATGTGCTTAGTGTCACAAATTTGACGCTTCCTGTTGTTTTATGTTAAAATAATAACCGTATTAAGGAGGATTCTATGGTTAAGAATATATGCAGATTACATTTACAATGTTTATTATCTGCCGTTATCCTTATGCTGATGGTGCCTTTCCTGACAGGTTTTGATATTCCGCAACAGGTTACGGTTCTTTGTGACGGGCAGACGAAGGAGCTGCGCACGAATACACAAAAGCCTGACAAAATTTTGCAGGAAGCCGGCATTGTTTTAGAAAAGGGCGACGGCTGGCAACTGCAGGGCAGCAGTAGTAAGCGTGTCCACAATGGCAGTGTCATCGAGGTATTGCGCGGCAGGCCCTTTAGTGTTGTCCGCGGTAATGATACCTTGGAGTATAAAAGCTATAAGCCGACGGTAGGCGAGGCGCTTAAGGATTTGGGTATTCCTTTTAGAAAGGGACATGTATACCCGGAGGCGGATGCTCCCCTAGAGCAGAATATGCAGGTTTATGTCCTGGGTGACGATGAAACCCTGCATTTTAGCGAAGCTAGTCTTGATATACCCGTGAAGTACGAAGAGGATTATAATATGAATTTCGGCACGGAAAGCGTGAGCAGTGAAGGCAAGGCCGGTACGGCTATGGTAGTATCTAAGCGCGTAAAGCATACGGACGGCAGCCATAGCGTGCACGAGCTGACGCGTCATGTGCTTGTAGAGCCGGAAACAAAGATCATCCGTAAGGGTATGGCGATGAGTGTCTATACGCCTGAGGGCTATAAGCGTTATACCAAAAAGATTTACGCTCATGCCTCTGCTTATGTTGCTACAGGTAACAGGACAGCGATAGGACTTGTACCCTATGAGGGCATTGTGGCGGTTGACCCACGCATGATTCCCTTTTATACCAAAATGTATATCCCAGGCTATGGCATTGCCATGGCAGGCGATACCGGTGGTGATATGGTTGGTCATCGCGTAGATTTGTTCTTTAGTGATTATCATCGCGCTATCCAATGGGGCAGACGCGATATCGAAATTTATATTTTAGCTGATTAAGGTGGAATATTTGTCATGCTCAAGGAAGTGCTCGTTGTAGAAGGAAAAATGGATACGGTGGCGATTGGCAGGGCCTTAGAGGCCGATACTATCGAAACAGGCGGCTTCACGCTGGCACCATATACTCTGCGGCAGATTGAGGCTGCTTACAAAAAACGCGGCATTATCATCCTGACAGATCCGGACGGTGCGGGTGAACGCATCCGTCGTTATCTGACAGAACGCTTCCCCGATGCAGGGCAGGCCTTTATTCCTAAGCGGCAGGCAACTGCTAATAATGACGTTGGTGTGGAGCAGGCGCAGCCGGAGGCGATTTTGGCGGCGCTGGCTAAGGTACGTCATCATGAATATCGTCCACAGCAGGAATTTACGGCTATGGATTTGTTTCACTATAATTTGAATGGCAGTCCTAGTGCGTCCGCACGTCGTGATGCATTAGGTGAATTGCTTGGTATAGGTTATGGCAATGCCAAACGCTTTTTAGAAAGGCTGAATCATTATGGTGTGAGCCGTGAGGAATTTTTAGCCGCAGTAGATAAATTGGAGAGTTAAGAGTGGATAAACCGATAATTGCTTCTCCCCAGGTAACAAATCATATCCTGCACCGCTTTAAGCTGCGTGCTGATAAAAAGCTGGGGCAGAATTTTTTGATTGACGAAGATGTAGTGCGCCGTATTGTGGAGGCTGCTGAGCTGTCGGCTGATGATACAGTACTGGAGGTTGGTCCTGGTATTGGTACGTTGACGCAGGGATTGGCTGAAAGTGGTGCAGAAGTGGTGGCGGTGGAGCTGGACAAGCGTCTGCTGCCGGTATTGGCAACTACGCTGGATGGCTACGACAACGTACGCGTGGTTAATGGCGATATTTTGCAGGTGGATATTATGCAGACAGTAGCAGCACCCGTGTTTAAGGTGTGCGCTAACCTGCCCTATTACATTACTACACCGATTATTTTTGCTCTGCTGGAAAAACGTTTGCCCATGGAGCGTTTGGTCGCGATGGTGCAAAAAGAGGTTGCCGAGCGTATGGCAGCTAAGCCTGGCGGTAGGGAATATGGTGCGCTTTCGGTCGCAATACAGTATTATACTGAACCGGAAATAGCTTTTACAGTTCTACCGTCTTCGTTTATTCCTGCACCTGCCGTGGATTCGGCGGTTATTGTGTGCAAGCGTCGCGAAAAGCCTCCGGTAGAGG
>CAVAHH010000151.1:0-5020 GCA_963588395.1 bacterium | reverse complement strand
CGCCTGCACTGAGCCAGCCGTCTGAGGCTGCTAAGGTGGTGGCAAAGATGAGACTGGCAAAGCCTACAACAAGCAAGGAGTAAAGACCGAAATTAAAGCGTGAAGGCTGCAGCACACCTGCCTGGCGGATACAGGAAAGACCCAGCACAGCAGAAAGCGCAAGGCAGGGCAGCAGGCTGACGAAAATCATGCGCCAGCCGAAATAGCTGACGATGAGGCCGCCAAGGGATGGACCGACAGCAGGGGCCATGGCGGTGATGAGCGAGGCCACGCCGATCATAAAGCCAAGACGCTCTCCGGGAACCTGCTCCAGGATAATATTAAACATCATGGGCAGGGCGATGCCTGTGCCAATACCCTGCAGGATACGGGCAAAAAGCAGGGCGGCAAAGCAGGGAGACCAGGCGGCAAGTAGCGTACCCGCTAAAAAGCTGCTGATGGCAGCTGTAAACAGCGTGCGCGTGGCAAAGGTGCGCTTTAAGTAGGCTGATGCAGGAATGATGAGTGCCAGCACCAGCAGGTAGCCTGTGGTGATCCATTGTACGAGCGAGGTGCCGATATTAAATTCGTGCATGAGCGTGGGAAAGGTAACGTTCATGGCGGTTTCTACAACGACACCGCTAAAGGACATAATACCTGCGGCGATAATAGATAGTAAGAGGCGTGTGTCCAGCACGCGTTCGGGTTGTTGGTTATTAGGCATTTTTATTGGCCTCCTTGACTGGAATTTGTGGCGCCTCGCCAATTAGCTGTGGGCGGGTGCTGCTCATGATGGCATATAGCCTGGCAATGGTGGCGGCGGTAGTGGCGATATCACTTTCGCTGATGCCATCTAGCTGCGTTGCCAGCCAGCTGTGATATTGGTTGATGTAATAGGCGTGCAGGTGCTGTCCTAATGCAGTAAGCTGCAGACGAACAATGCGTCCGTCATTAGCATCAGCAATCTTTTGCACGCTGCCTATTGCCTCCAGCTCACGCACCAGGCGGGTGATGCCTGGGCGGGTTACCTGCATGGTGGTGGCTATATCGCTCACCTTGACGCCTGTGCCGTGCTGCGTTAGCATGTCGATACAGTCCAGCACCTTGAGATTGGCCGGGGTCAGTCCAGGTGGCAGCGGGGGCTGCAGCTCGGTGACGCGTTTGGCTTCATGACAGGCGGTAAGCAGCTGTTTTATAGTTGCTAGTGGTAGTGTATTGCTCATAGTATTGTACTCCTTTAATCAAATATAATTACCAAAAGTAATTACCTTGGGTAATTATAAAGGTATATGAGAAAATTGTCAAGTGAAAGCATGCAGCTTGTTTACACATTAAAAAGCGTTCTGCCCATGTAGGGAAGAACGCTTTAAGCCTAATATCATTGCTTTATAGTTTTTTATTTAAACCTCATCTTCATCCATGATGCCAAGCTTGCGCTTCCAATAGCGCGAATATATGGCGCCCAGAGGGTTGTGGGCAAGCAAACGGTCCTTGACTACTAAGTTGGTTACAGGACCTGCGGCGTTCATGTTAAAAATAGCATCGTGACCTACGCACAGTCCTGCAGAAATATACAACTCTACGCCCTTTTCTGCCAAAAATTTTGCCTGGAACTTGGGGTTGCACATGGCCTCGTGTTCAAGCTCGGTTTTTACCTGCTTCAGGTTCAGCTCTTTTTTGGGGAAGCTGCAGTTTTTGCAGCATACGCTATAAAATTCAAAACCCTGCTGCGTAAAGTATTTGGCAATATAGCGCGCTTCGTCACTCAGACCAACACAAAAAGACATGCCCAGTTTTTTATAGCCCATGGCCTTTGCAAATTCGGCAGTTTCCTGCAAACGGCAGACGTTGTTGTAAAAGGTACCCTCTACGTAAGCTGCGGCCTGCATAATTTTCAGCTCCTCGTCGGTGTAGGCGGCACGCACGTCCTCAAGCGGCGTGTCTGTGCAATTAACGCCTTTGGTGTAGCAGGCGTGGGTGGGACAGTTGGCACAATCACATTTCATGGCATATTCCTCCTTTAGCTATGTAAGCTTTAAGCATATTGTAGCACGCTGGCGGTACAAGAGACAATCACTAGTAAAATTATAAGTGTTCTCTTACTTTGACACATTTTCTTTACCTGTACAAGATTGATTTTAGCAGGGCAGATATTATATAATATCGGTGAATTATAGACTGACATAGAAGAAAACCAATAAATATTAATAATAGCGGAGGTGAATAACAGGTGATTTACACAGTAACCTTTAATCCCTCACTGGATTATGTAGTGCAGTCAGATGGTTTTGCCGTAGGCGCCATCAACCGCACGCAGTCAGAATGCATTTATCCCGGTGGTAAGGGGATTAACGTATCACTGGTGCTGCAAAACTTGGGAGTGCCATCTATTATGCTTGGCTTTGTGGCCGGCTTTAGCGGTGAGGAGCTGAAGCGCCTGGTGACGTTGCAGGGAGCAGGTCATAGCTTCATCGGCCTGAGCAGCGGTTATACACGCATTAACGTTAAAATAGCCGGCTCGCCCGAGACAGCGCTTAATGGACGCGGACCGGAGATTGGGGAGCCGCAGCTGGCGCAGCTGTTTGAGCAGCTGCAAAAATTGTGCGCTGGTGATGTGCTGGTTTTGGCAGGCAGCATACCAGCTGAGCTGCCCAGTGATATTTATGAGCAGATTATGCGTCTTGTAGCTGGCAAGGGCGTACGCACGGTGGTGGATGCTACGGGTGAGCTGGTGCTGAAGGTACTGCCATATCATCCCTTCCTCATTAAGCCTAACCATGAGGAGCTGGGTGAATTTTTTAACCTGCCGCCACTAAAAACGACGAAGGATATCGTGGCTGCTGCCAGCCGCCTGCAGGCCATGGGCGCACGTAACGTGCTGGTGTCGCGTGGGGCAGACGGCGCTGTATTGCTTGATGAAACAGGAGCATTATATTGCTGCGTATCTCCGACCGGACAGCTGGTTAATTCCGTAGGCGCGGGTGATAGCATGGTGGCAGGCTTTTTGGCAGGATATTTAAGGACCGGCGATTATGCGCAGGCCCTGCAGCTGGGCGTGGCCGCAGGCAGTGCCAGTGCCTTTAAGGACTGGCTGGCAACGCAGGATGATGTTGACAGGCTTCTGTCGCAAATGACGGGAGATAATTTACTGAAGGGGGAATAGTATGAAGATAGTTGATTTGCTGAAGGAACAAAGCATTGACCTAAAAGTGCAGGTAGCTGATAAGCCAGCCGCTTTGGATAAACTAGTAACGCTGATGGCAGTAGGCGGTAATTTGGCTGATATAGAAAAATATAAAAGCTGTGTGCTGGCGCGTGAGGCTGAGGGCAGTACGGGTATCGGCGAAGGCATTGCTATTCCCCACGCCAAGACGGACGCGGTGTGCGCTCCGGGGCTTGCGGCAATGGTAGTGCCGCAGGGAGTGGATTTTGATAGCTTAGATGGCGAGCCTGCTAAGCTGTTTTTCCTAATAGCTGCACCTGATACTGAAGATAACGTGCATCTGGATGTGCTTAGCCGATTGAGTATGCTGCTGATGGACGATGACTTCCGCGCAGAGCTTTTGGCGGCGCAGGATGCCAAAGCGTTTTTGCAGGTTATAGATAAATACGAAGCAGCCAAGCTAGCCGAGGAAGAGGGAGAGAGTGACGAAGCAGCTACAGAGCCGCAGCAGACAGAACAAAGGCTGGTGCTGGCGGTTACCGCCTGCCCGACCGGTATCGCTCACACCTACATGGCAGCCGAGGCGCTGCAGGAAATGGGTGATAAGCTGGGCATAGCAATGAAGGTGGAAACTAACGGTAGTGGCGGCGTCAAAAACAAGCTGACAGCTGATGATATTGCCAAGGCTGAAGGCATTATCGTGGCAGCAGATAAAAACGTGCCTGTGGAGCGCTTTGCCGGTAAGCCCGTTCTCTTCGTGAAGGTGGCTGACGGCATCAATAAGCCTAAGGAGCTGATAGAGGAAATTTTGGGCGGTAATGTGCCTGTGTACGGCGGTAAGGGTGATGTGGTAGCTGAAGCTGCTGAAGAAGCAGCAGGCGAAAGCCTGGGCAGGCAGATTTATAAGCATTTGATGAACGGCGTATCGCATATGCTACCCTTTGTCATTGGTGGAGGTATACTCATAGCGCTTGCTTTTTTGCTGGATATGGAATATGCAGGCACGGCGCAATTTGGCACCGGGACGCCTTTGTCGGCCTTTTTCAAAAATATCGGTGGCCTGGCCTTTGGTATGATGATGCCTATCTTGGCAGGCTATATTGCTATGAGTATTGGTGAGCGCCCGGCGCTCATGCCCGGCATCGTGGGCGGGTTTATTGCCTCCAGTGGCGGTAGTGGCTTCTTTGGCGCGCTTTTTGCAGGCTTTATCGCGGGTTATCTTATCCTGGCAATGCGCAGGCTTTTTGCAGCGTTGCCCAACAGCGTAGAGGGATTGAAGCCCATTTTGCTGTATCCGGTCATCGGTCTTTTACTGGTGGGTGTTATTATGACCTACATTATCAATCCGCCGACTGCTGCTTTCAACCAATGGCTGGCAGCTACACTGGCTGGTATGAGCACTACTAGTAAAATTCTGCTAGGCTTCGTGCTGGGAGGTATGATGTCTATCGACTTTGGCGGTCCGCTTAATAAGGCAGCCTATGTTTTTGGTACAGCGTCGCTGGCAGCAGCGGATGGTAGTGCGGTCAGCAGCAGTATTATGGCCTCAGTTATGATTGGCGGTATGGTTCCACCTATTGCTATAGCGTTGTGCACGCTGCTCTTTAAACGCAAATTTACCGCTAGGGAGCGTCAGTCCGGTCTGACTAACTTTATCATGGGCCTGTCGTTTATCACCGAGGGTGCTATTCCGTTTGCAGCCAGTGATCCCTTGCGGGTAATTCCAACCTGCGCTGTTGGCAGCGCGGTGGCCGGAGCACTGTCGGCGGCGTTTGGCTGTAGCGTTCCTGCTCCCCACGGTGGTGTCTTTGTCTTTGGCGTGGTGCAGAACTGGCCTATGTATTTTGTTGCCTTGGCAGTTGGCAGCATCCTGAGTGC
>CAVAHH010000150.1:0-5023 GCA_963588395.1 bacterium | reverse complement strand
GGGTAGTAACACGACGGTCACCCTGCAGTGCCATATGGATAATCTTGCGCTCGTGCGGATTCATAGGCTCTAGGGCTACACGCTCACCGGTACGTTTAACCTTATCTGCCAGGCGGCTTGCAAGGCGGTTTAAGGTTTCGATACGGCGGTCACGATAATCCTCTACGTCAATTACCACACGTACACGTTCATTGCTATTTTTGTTAGCAACTAAATTGGTCAGATATTGCAGGCTGTCCAGAGTCTGGCCGTGCTTACCAATCAAGATACCCATATCATCGCCATGCAGACGGAAGGTAACACTGCCGTCATGCTTATTGATGAATTTTTCCATAACAACTTCAATCTTCATCGCATTGAAGATTTTCTGCAAAAATTCCTTAGCTGCATTTACAGCCTCGTCGCTGACATTGTACTTACGCGGCTCACGTGCCGGACGCTCACGACGTTCACTCTTTAAGGAATTAAGTGCTGCAATTGCCTCATCTACGGCATCATCCTTAGCAGCTGTAGCCTTTTTGCTAAAGTCCTCGGCAGCACTGGCAGCATTACTCTTAACCTCATCAGCCTTCTTAGCTGCGGCTTCGACAGCAACGCCAGCGGCAGTTTTCACAGCCGCAACTGCTTCAGCTGCGGCTTCGGCAACGGTTTTTTCTGCCGGAACCTGCTTCTGAGCACTACCATCCTCTTTGACGCTTACACGTACACGGGCATCCTTACGGCCAAAACCTAAAAAGCCTTTTTTTGCTTCTTCTAATACCTCGATAGCAGCCTGGTCAGCACTGATATGCAGCTCTTCTAAAGCTGCAGCAACAGCCTCTTCCACGCTTTTACCGGTCTTTTCTACAAAAGCCATCTTTACCACTCCCATTATTTAGCAGCAGCCTTGTTCATCAGAGCCTGCTGCGCAATCTGCATAATATTCATTACAACCCAATACAACACCAGACCAGCCGGGAAGGTCAGACTGATGTAACCAATAAACAAAGGCATAAAATACATCATGATCTTGTTCTGGGCATTACCGGTATCAGGCATAGTCTGTTTTGTTTGGATAAAGGTAGTTAAAGCAGACAACACTGGCAAAACATAGGTAGGGTCAGACAGGGAAATATCCTTCAGCCACAAAAAGCTGGTAACGATTTCAGGATGGGCAGCATAATCATAATCACGGATGCCATAGAAAATACCAATCATGATCGGCATCTGAATTAAAAGCGGCAGACAGCCTGCCAGAGGATTAACGCCCTCTGTCTTATATAAATTAGCCAGCTCCATATTGAGGCGCTGTTTATCATCCTTGTATTTTTCCTGAAGAGCCTTCATCTTCGGCTGAATCGACATCATAGCCTTAGTAGACTGAATCTGCTTTTTCGTCAGTGGGAACATAACAAGCTTAATAATAATGGTCATAATTACAATAGCCAGACCCAGATTGGGTATACCAACGCTCGCAGTAAAATTATAGAGAACAGTCAGTACCTGTTGCACAATATTAGCAAGAAAATCCAAGATATCACTCCTTAAACAATAAAGTGTTATAGCTTTTTGGGTACGCTCATTTCACAGGGTCATAACCGCCGGGATTAAAGGGGTGACATTTGGCAATGCGCTTAAGCGCCAGCCACAGTCCCTTAAGCGGCCCCTTTTTTTGAATTGCTTCAATAGCATACGCTGAACATGTAGGATAAAACCTGCAGGTTGGTGGAAACAACGGTGATATAAAAAACTGATAGAATCTTATACACAAAATCAGTATCCTGCTCATAGCCTTCTATCCTTATTCTTGCAGCAATGCTGCCCTTTTTGCCAGTCTTAAAAAAACACGTTCAAATGTCTTGTAATCAGCTTTAGTAAGCTTTTTACGGGCTACCCATACTATATGATAACCCTTTTTCATTTCTTCCCTATGTCTGCGGAACACCTCACGCATCATGCGCTTAACATGGTTGCGCACCACAGCGCAGCCCAGCTTTTTCCCAACTGCCAGTCCTATCCTTATGTCTGTTCCCTGATCGGGCAGAATATAGAACACCGACATCGGGTCCACCACCGTACGTCCCTTAACATAGACAAATTGGAAACTTTTCTTTGATTTTAGTCGATTTGATTTTTTTAAAGTAAACTTTTTCTTCTGCATTAAATGCACACCTGCCCGCATGGAAAAAATAGGCCACTTACGCGGCCTATTTTATAATGTTATGCAGACAATTTCTTTCTGCCTCTAGCACGTCTTCTTTTGAGAACTTGACGACCGCCCAATGTTTTCATTCTTTCTCTGAAACCATGAGTTCTTTTTCTTCTGAGATTGTTAGGTTGAAAAGTACGCTTCATTCAGTATTCCCTCCTTATCCACCGCAAGATTGTATCAATTTCTATATATGTGAATATTGATAGCTGCTATTTGCTCTACCTCACACCGCCTGCAAGCCCGAAAGCAGGCACTCAAGCACCACGCAAGGTATTACTAACATATTATATGAGAAAATAAATACTTCGTCAAGTACAAACCGCTATTTTTCTGGTACAGGAGATTTTTTCCCACGAAATTTGCGAAGTTATCCACAGTCTGCTAAAATATATGTGTATATCTGGCTTTTCCCTTAAACTAACCGGCGCTTACAAAACCCTTAAACAGGCAATGCAAGCTGTCGTTTTTATTTTTACAAACCCACAATGAGAAAGGATGTATCTATATGAGTTCCTACGATTTAGCGGAAATCTGGGTTAGATGTAAGGACAAACTAAAGGATTCTTTTAATGAAAAAATCTTTGACGTCTGGATTAAACCCATTATGCCGTTAGAGGTCACAGATGAATACTATAAGGTTGCTGTAAAAAACGATTTTTTTAAATCCATGTTGGAAGAAAATTACGCCCAAGTCATAGAAGGCGTGCTTGCCGGTATCATGGGAAAAAACATCAAGCTCGTTATCGACACTATGGATACCACGGGAGCGGGTACTGTAGCCGAAGCCGTAGCGACGCCGATACCTGCCAAGCGTGAGCAACAGCAGCTGTTTAACGAAAATACAGCGACTCAGAAAAACAGCGAAAGCAACCTCAATCCAAAATATGTTTTCGAAACCTTCGTCATCGGTAATTCCAACCGCTTTGCCCACGCGGCCGCCCAAGCCGTAGCCAACAACCCGGCACATGCCTACAACCCCCTCTTTTTATATGGAGGTGTTGGTCTGGGAAAAACTCATCTTATGCATGCCATCGGCAACCGCATCAAGCAAAATAACCCCAGCATGAAGGTACTTTACACCTCCAGTGAGAAATTTACTAACGAAATCATTAATTCTATCCAAAATAAAACTACTGAAGCCTTCCGCCAAAAATACCGCAATATCGACTGCCTCATTATCGACGATATCCAGTTTTTGAAAGGCAAAGAACAGACACAGGTAGAATTTTTCCACACCTTTAACGCTTTAAAGGATGCTAACAAGCAGATCATCATCTCCAGTGACCGTCCTCCACGCGAAATTGAAACACTCGAGGACCGCCTGCGTTCACGCTTCGACCAAGGCCTCACTGCTGATATCCAACCACCTGACCTGGAAACACGTATGGCAATTCTGCGCACTAAGGCTGCTTCAGACAATATCGTTTTGCCTAACGACGTCATCACGCTGCTGGCAACCAACATAGCCACTAATATACGTGAAATCGAAGGAGCCTACAATAAAATTGTAGCCTACACCTCCCTCATGGATATGCCAATCACTGTAGAAACTGCCCAAAAGGTACTCACAGACATGGGCAATGACATTAAGACTAAGACCATCACCTTTGAGGGCATAATCAAGGTAGTAGCAGAACACTACAATATCAAAGCAGACGAGCTTTTCAACAAAAAACGTACGCAAAATATAGCCTTCCCACGCCAGGTAGCTATGTATTTATGTCGAGAGCTTGCAGATTTATCCTATCCCCGCATTGGTGAGCTTTTTGGCGGTCGTGATCATACTACTGTAATTCATGCCTACGAAAAAATCAGTAACCAAAAAAGCAACAACCTTGCACTGCAAACAGAGCTACAGGAGATAATAGATATTTTACGCCAATAAACAGCTATAAAGTTATCCACAAAAACTGTTGATAACTTACAAAAAAACTGTGTATAACTTTTCGCGCAAAGTTGATAAATTTTAGGCCTGTAGATTGTGTGTATAATATTTCCCACTTATCAACATGTTTATCTACACGGGAAATAAGGCATCACAGCTATGCCTACAGCACTTTTCCACATAACCAACAGCTCCTACTACTACGTCGACTACTTTTTATAAATTATTATAGTCTTAAAAAAACAAGGAGGACTGTGTACAAATGTTAGTTTCCTGCAATACAACTCAGTTAAATAAAGCTATTCAAACCGTACAAAGGGCTATAAGCTCCAAACCCAATACACCTATTTTCTCCGGCATTCATATGCTGACCAACAATAACAAGCTAGAAATACAAGCTATGAATTTAAATATGGCTATTTCCTGTACTATTGATGCTGATATTGCCGAACCAGGGGAAATAGTTGTTTCAGCCAAATATTTAGCTGAACTTATCTGTAAGCTGCCTGATGAAATGCTTACATTAGCTCAAAATGAAGAAATGAATACAGTTAAGGTAAGCTCCGGTAAATCCGAATTTCAAATGCTTTTAATGAATGAAGAGGATTATCCTAAATTCCCCACCTTTGATGCCAATAAAAGCATTACCCTTGAAGATAGTATCGTAAAAAAATTGATCAAAAAGACCATCTTTGCCTGCTCAACAGAAGAATCCAGGCCATTATTTACCGGTATTCTAGTAGATGTACAAGATGGAAAAATCACCTTTGTTGCTACTAATACTCACCGTCTGGCTATCAAGTCCCTACCCTACGCAAATACAGAAAATCTTAGCGTCATTATTCCGTCTAAAGTACTTACGGAAATTTCCCGCAACCTAACTGGAGAAATGCCACAGCAAGTAGTTATTTCCCTTTTGGATAACCAGATTATGGTCACTATTGATA
>CAVAHH010000149.1:0-5039 GCA_963588395.1 bacterium | reverse complement strand
GGTGCGTAATCAGCACAATCGTAACATTCAGCTCCTTGTTGACGCGGCGCAGCAAATGCAAAATGGAATCCGTCGTCTTGGGATCCAGCGCGCTCGTCGGCTCGTCGCAGAGCAAAATGCTGGGGTTGGTGGCCAAGGCGCGGGCAATGCCCACACGCTGCTTTTGACCGCCCGAAAGGTTTTGCGGATACACATCCAGCTTGTCGCCCAGCTCCACAAAGTCCAGCATTTCGACAACCTTTTTGTGGATTTCCTCCTTAGGCGTGTTGTTGAGCAAAAGCGGGATAGCGACGTTATCATATACGGTTTTGGAATTAAGCAGGTTGAAGCTTTGGAAAATCATCGCGATATCCTTGCGCGCCCTGCGCAAATCGGCACCGCCCAGCTCGTTAATCACCTTATCGCGTACAATCACTTTGCCGCTCGTGGGCAGCTCCAGCGCGTTGATGAGGCGCACCAGCGTCGATTTGCCGGCACCGCTGTAGCCAACGATGCCAAAAATATCGCCCTCATCCACAGTTAAATTTATATTCCTGCAGGCCTCAATGGTTTTGCCCTTCAGCCTGAAGCTTTTATTAACGTTTTGTAAATCTATAATCATGCAAGAGGCCCCCAGCCTGTGTTTTAGACACTATATTTTTCCAGGACGCCCATCCTATCCATAAGCTGCTCCAGGCGCTTCAAATCTACGCCGTCGTAAGCCTCGTAAGGCCTGCGCAGATGACCGCCGGGCAGGCCCAAAAGCTTGAGTGCCGCCTTGATCACGATGGGGTTAGAATAGGTATACAGCTCCATCAACAGTGGGAACCATTTAAAGTATTCCTCACGGCATTCATGCACAATGTCCATGCTCTCCCACGGGCGCGAATATTTGGCAGCCTCGGCAGGGATGATGTTGCCGCCGATGTTGGCCGTGCCGCTGCCGCCAACCGCCAGCGTGGGGATAACGATGGAGTAACCGGGAGCGTCGCAGCACATAATCTTCACCTTACCGCCGCACAGGCGCTGCACCTGCACCAGCTGCGACACATCGCCTGTTGCTTCCTTATCCACCACAAAATTGGCGTGCTTGTCCGAAAGCAGCTTGATCGTCTCGGGCGCCACCTGCACGCCCAGGCGCGAGGGGTTGTTGTAAATACCGCAGGGAATGGAAACCGCGCTCATACATGCATCCAGATGATGGTAGGCCGAATGCTGCGGCACCAAAACGTAGGGTGGAACGGTAAAGACCACGCCGTCAGCGCCGCTGTCCTCCACATATTTGGCAAACTCAATGCTCTGCTCCGTCGTAAGTGCTGCTGCCGAAAAGAACACCGGAATTCTGCCCTTGGTCATTTTGATAACCTCTTTGACGATCTGCTTCTTTTCCTCAAGCGACAGCAGCGTCACCTCGCCGGCAGAGCCCAAAATAAAGAGCTGCGACGTACCATATTTAATCTGCCTGTCAATGAGCACCTTAAAGCCTTCAAAATCAATTTCATTTTTTGCTGTAAAGGGTGTCGGCATTGCCACCCAGGAACCATTTAAGTTAATCATTTTCTTCCCCTCCCGAATAATCTATACCAACTTAGTATGTTTAATAGGTTATGTAGGATTATACGCCCTTGCCTGGCAAATGTCAAGCCTTATAGTGTAAATTTCTTCTGTAATCAGGCAAAAAGAAAAGAGTTACACAATCAAGTGTAACTCTCGAAATTTAATTACCTTATTTTTACTATGAATTGTTTACCCACGCACCTGGCCGTTACCGCAGATCAAATACTTAGTGCTGGTCAGCTCGGGCAGGGCCATGGGTCCGCGCGCATGCAGCTTTTGCGTGCTGATGCCAATTTCCGCACCAAAGCCAAACTCGTTGCCGTCAGTAAAGCGGGTGGAGGCGTTAACATAAACGGCCGCCGCATCCACCGTATATTGAAAGAGCTGCGCTGCCTGGTAATTGTTCGTCACAATACATTCGCTGTGACCCGTGCCGAATTTGGCAATGTGCTCCATGGCCTCCTCAATGCTGGCGACAACCTTAACGGAAAGACGCAAATCGCCGTATTCCGTCGCCCAGTCCTCGTCGGTGGCAGGACGCACCTGGCCGCTGTATTCCTGCACAGCGCTGTCACCGCGCACCTCCACGCCCGAGGCGTTGTACATCATGAGCATAGCAGGCAAAAACTTAGCAGCAATATCCTTGTGCACCAAAAGCGTTTCCATGGCGTTGCACACCGAAGGACGCTGCACCTTGGCGTTAAAGGCGATCTTCATCGCCATATCCACGTCCGCGTCCTTATCCACGTAGGTGTGGCACACGCCCGCACCTGTTTCGATAACCGGCACGCTGGCATTACGCACCACGGCCTGGATAAGACCGGCGCCGCCGCGGGGAATAACCACGTCCACCAGCCCGTTCATATGAATTAAATCCTGCACCGCCTGCCTGTCGCTGGTGTCCACAAACTGGATAGCACCCGCAGGAATGCCGCTAGACTCGGCAGCCTGTGCCAAAATAGCAGCAACGGTCTTATTCGATTCCATCGCCTCGCTGCCGCCCTTCAAAATCACGGCATTGCCCGATTTGAGGCACAATCCTGCAGCATCCGCCGTAACGTTGGGACGCGCCTCGTAAATAATACCAATGACGCCGAGGGGGACGCGCACCTTGGTGATGTGCAAGCCGTTGGGCAGGGTTTTGCCGTCCACCACGTTGCCCACGGGGTCAGGCAGGCCTGCCACCTGACGCAGGCCGTCAGCCATGCCGCCAATGCGCTCGGCCGTCAGCTTAAGGCGGTCCAGCATCGAGCTTTTCATACCCTTGGCCGCAGCTGCCTGCATATCGCGGGCGTTCGCCGCCAAAATTTCGTCCTCGCTCGCCTCCAGTGCCTGCGCCATAGCCACCAGTGCCGCGTTCTTCACCGCGGTGCTGGTAACAGCCAGCTTGGCTGCTGCCTTCTTTGCTGCCTGCGCCTTTTGTAATACCAAATCATAGGTTTCCATCTGCTTCACCCCGCCTCACAAAATAACCAAATCATCACGGTGAATAACCTCATCGTAATTTTTGTGACCCAAAATATTAACAATATCGCCGGACTTACAGCCCTTAATCTGCAGCAGCTCGTCCGAGGAATAATGCACCAGGCCGCGCGCCAGCTCGTGCGCCTCCTTATCCAGCACCCGCACCGTGCTGCCAGGCAAAAAGCTGCCCTCTACCGCGGTGATGCCCGCAGGCAAAATGCTGCAGCCGCCGGCCTTGCGGATAGCCTTTGCGCAGCCATCATCCACCACGATGCTGCCTGCAAGCTGCGCGCCAAACGCCAGCCAGCGCTTGCGAAACTGCAAGCGGTTTTCACGGCTTACAAACAGCGTACCAAGCTCCTCGCCCTGCAAAATGCGTGTGATAGCGTTCTTTTCGGTACCGCTGGCAATAACCAGGTGAATGCCGCTGCTGGTCGCCGCCTTGGCTGCCTGAATCTTGGTGGCCATGCCACCGGTGCCGCGGGCAGAGCCCACGCCGCCCGCACTCGCTTCAATCGCGGGGGTGATCTCCAGCACCCGGGGCACGATCACAGCGTCAGGATGCGTCTGCGGATTGGCGGTATACAACCCGTCCACGTCCGACAGGATGATGACCAGGTCCGCATCAGCAATGCCTGCGACCAGTGCCGACATATTATCGTTATCGCCAATTTTTAATTCGTCCAGCGCTACAACGTCGTTTTCGTTGACAATGGGAATGACGCGCTGACGCAAAAGCTCCATAAAGGTATTGCGCGTATTGGTATAACGGTGGCGGTCAATCGCCTCCGTCTTGGTGATGAGCACCTGTGCCACCACCTGGCCGTAATCGGCAAAGAATTTTTCGTAGGTGTGCATCAAAACGCCCTGACCCACGGCAGCAGCAGCCTGCTTGCCGGGTATCGTCTTGGGCTTGGCAGGCAGACCCATGCGGTCCACGCCCACAGCCACAGCACCACTGGTAACAAGAATCATCTCCTTGCCCTGGTTCTGTAAATCGCTGATTTCGCGCGCCAGACGGTCAATCTGCGCAAAATTGCGCTTACCGTTGGCGTAGGTAATCGTGCTTGTACCCACCTTAATAACTATGCGCTGCGCCTTCTTCAAGGCCTCGCGGTTAATTTCATTGTTTAACATTTCCCCTCACCTGCAATTATAAAATATATAAATAAATGGTGCGTTATCCACATCTATTTTTCTAGACTGCGAAGAATGTGCCAGATGCGAAGTAACGGCGACGACGCCGTATAACTAATACTGCTAGGAGCCGTCACAAAGTAGATGGTGCGTTATCCACATCTATTTTTCTAGACTGCGGAGAATGTGCCAGATGCGAAGTGACGGCGACGACGCCGTATAACTAATACTGCTAGGAGCCGTCACAAAGTAGATGGTGCGTTATCCACATCTATTTTTCTAGACTGCGGAGAATGTGCCAGATGCGAAGTGACGGCGACGACGCCGTATAACTAATACTGCTAGGAGCCGTCACAAAGTAGATGGTGCGTTATCCACATCTATTTTTCTAGACTGCGGAGAATGTGCCAGATGCGAAGTGACGGCGACGACGCCGTATAACTAATACTGCTAGGAGCCGTCACAAAGTAGATGGTGCGTTATCCACATCTATTTTTCTAGACTGCGGAGAATGTGCCAGATGCGAAGTGACGGCGACGACGCCGTATAACTAATACTGCTAGGAGCCGTCACAAAGTAGATGGTGCGTTATCCACAGTCTAATCTTTGTAATCGAAGACCATATCTCTAATACGTACAGTTTCTCCCTCCTGCACGCCCCTCTCCTTAAGCGCCTCGTCAATCCCCAGGCGTTTCCAGATCAGTTGGAAGCGGTACAGTGCCTCGTCGTTATCGAAGTTGGTCATGGCAACCAGGCGCTCGATATTCTTGCCGCGCACCTCCCAATCGGTATCGTTGCCGACAACGATTTCGTAGCTATCCGGGTCGATTTCGTCAAAGCGGCCCAAGTTTTCCTCGTCCTCCTCGGGTACGTACTGCTGCAAAAGGTCGTAGGCCTTGAA
>CAVAHH010000148.1:0-5048 GCA_963588395.1 bacterium | reverse complement strand
AACATGGGTAACGGCGAAAACATGATCAACGCAGGCGTAAGCTTCGCTCTGGACCGCACCCATAAGGGCACTCCGAGCAAGGCTGTAATGGCTAAGAAGCTGGCTGCACAGGATGAGCAGCTTGAAGCTTTGAACAACACCGTAGCAACCCAAAGCCGGGAAATTGCTGAGCTGAAGGCTATGGTTAAAGAGCTGAGCGCTAAAAAATAATTTTGTTAATGTAAGCCTTATTCAAAGGCTATAATACATTATCTTCCCAGCTAAAAGGCACGTTGGCACACGCCGGCGTGCCTTTTGCTTTGCACTTGCAAGTAGGCGCGGGATTTTTTATAATATGTATGATAAAAGGCTGATGCAAGGAGGTGCATATTAATAATGAAGAAGCTTGTGAGCCTTTTGCTGCTTTTGGCCTGCAGCCTGCTTAGCGCGGCGACTGCCCTGGCTGCCACGCCGCAGCCGCCGGGAACAGCCTATCAGCAGCGTTATTTTACGACGATTGCGGCGGCCTCGTGCCTGGGGGTGTACCTGCCGCAGAGCTCTACAGAATTTGACTATTTGCGCAGCTACGGCTGGCAGATTGTGCCGCAGGTAGAAAAGAGCGCTAAGGTGGAGGCAAATTTTGCCATCGCCCACAATTATTTTAAGGATATCGGCAAGGACGTTTATCTGGTGACCTTCCGCGGCAGTGCCAGCAAGGGAGATTGGCGGATAAACTTAAAGACGGAGCGCGTCAACTTTGGCGGCAGCACCCTGGAGGAAATGTCGCAGCTGGCCAAGCAGCCGCTTATAGAGGGCGGCCCTGCGGTGCATGCGGGCTTTAACAGCTACGTGGATGCCGTTTTGCGCAGCTCCGTGGTGGATGCCAAGGGCAATTTGCAGGGAGTGTTTGCCAAGGTGCGGCAAAACCCCAACACGCACCTGGTGCTGACGGGGCACAGCCTGGGCGGCGCCGTGGCGACGCTTTTGGGCGAGCGCCTGGTGAGCCTGGGACTGCCTGCCGATAGGTTTACTATCGTTACCTTTGGCGCGCCTGCCGTGGGCAACGCTGCCTTTGTAGAAAAATATGGCGAGGCCGTGAACCTGCTGCGCATAACCAATACGGCTGACCCTGTGCCGGGCAGCCTGCAGACGTTTTTTGGCGGCTATAAGCAGTTTGGCAGGCAGGAAAAGTACAGCCTGTCGCCCAAGGTGAGCAGCATGCAGCATGCCATGGCTATGTACTTTGATTACAGTGTCAGCGAATTTTACAAGGAGCGCGACCATCAGATCAGCCTGGGACGATTGCAGCCTGCGCCGCGTGCGCGCACAGCAAGCGGTAAGCCAGTGGTGGCGCTGTGGCTGAACACGTCCAAGTCGCTGTCGAAGCTGGCCTATGTGACGGACATCAAGCGCTTTGTGACTGATGAATACCGCCGCCTGCTGCCGAGCTACGTGGTTATGGGACGCAATTTGCCCAAGGATGATTATACGACTAACGATATTATTAAGCTGAGCCGTGAGGCAGGGGCGGAGTACGTTTTGGTGTGCGGCATAGACGGCAGCCAGCCGCAGCAGGAGGCCTATTGGTACCTGACGCTGGAGCAGGCGTTGTTTGATAAAAACGGCCGCATGCTGACCATGGGTAGCTTTGGCCGCAAGGTGGCACCTGCGGTTGGCAATATCCAGGCTGCGGGCGAAAACTTTTGGCAGGCACGTGACGATATTTTCGCGCAGCTGCCATTTATCAATATGCAGCATGTGCCCACCATGGGGCAGCTGTGAGGGAGGCAGGCAATTTGGAGTTAGCTGATTTAGAAGCAGAGCTGGCGCGCTGCACTGCCTGCCCCCTGCGTCAGGACGCACTGGCGCCTGTGGGCTGGTACGGCAATCCGCAAAGCCCCATCGTGTTCGTGGGCGAGGGACCCGGCGGTGTGGAGGATGATTACGGCTGTCCGCTGATAGGTCCGTCGGGGCAGCTTTTGGACAAGGCGCTGTGGGCGGCCAAGATGACGCGCGACCGTGTGCTGACGACCAACGTCATCAAGTGCAGGCCCCAAAACAATCGCACGCCGGATATCGCCGAGGCCGCTTTTTGCGCCAAAAGGTGGCTGGCACGCGAGCTGGAAATCATCCGTCCCAAGGTTATCGTAGCCTTAGGCGGTGTGGCGCTGCACTATCTGGGCAGGCCTGATATGCGCATTACGCGTGACCGCGGCATGTGGTTTCGCACGGAGCAGGGCTTTGACTGCATCGCAACGTACCATCCTGCGTATTTGCTGCGGCAGTTTGGCAGGCAGCTGGTGTCGTCCAAGTGGGACGTGTTCCACGACCTGGAGGCAGCACGCGAGCGGGCGGCGCTTTTGGCACCGGGGTACCAGTTTATGTCGGATGAAAAAACGGATTTGTTCAAGCTCTTTAAAAAGCGCAGATAAAAAACCGCTGCATACTAGCGGCGGCCTTGTTGTGGGTTGCTGCGCAGGCCGGGATTATTTGTGAAATAACGCGACGGCGCTTGCAAAGCAATTTTGGTTGTGCTTTATTATATATAAAGAACAACCGCCCAACAAGGTGGGTTGCCAAATTACTAGTACGGAAAATCCGCCTCGCAACTGGGCAAGTCTTGGGGCGGTTTTCCTATGTCCGGATTACTTACTAAAATGAAAGATAAAAAGGCTCCACTAAGTGGAGCCTTTTTGTTTGCCTTTAAATTATCTTGGTTGTCCAGTCTTCGATATTCCAAACCTTGTCGACCCAGCCCTCGTAGAATTCGGGCTCATGGGAAACCAGCAGCACGCTGCCCTTGAACTCCTTGAGCGCACGCTGCAGCTCCTCCTTGGCATCTACGTCCAGGTGGTTGGTGGGCTCGTCGAGCACCAGCCAGTTTACGTCACGCAGCATAAGCTTGCACAGGCGCACCTTGGCGGCTTCGCCGCCGCTGAGGACGAACACCTTGCTGGTGATGTGCTCGTTGGTGAGGCCGCAGCCTGCGAGGGCGGCACGCACCTCGTAGTTGGTGAGGCCGGGGTAGGCGTTCCACACATCGTCGAGCGCGGTGTTTTCGTTCTTTTCGCGCTCCTCCTGCTCAAAATAGCCGGGCTCTAAAAATTCGCCCAACTCCACCTTGCCGCTGACTGGCGGGATGATGCCCAAAATAGTTTTGAGCAGGGTGGTTTTGCCCAGGCCGTTGACGCCGCGGATGGCGATCTTCTGCCCGCGCTCCAGGTTGAAGGTGACGGGACGGGTGAGGGGGCTGTCGTAGCCAAGCACCAAATCCTTGGCCTCCACGATAAAGCGGCTGGGAGTGCGTGCCTCGCGGAACTTGAAGGTGGGCTTCAGCTTTTCGCGCGGCTTTTCGATCATCTCCATCTTATCCAGCTTGCGCTGACGGCTTTTGGCCATGTTGGTGGTGGCGACACGGGCCTTGTTGCGGGCGATGAAGTCCTCCAGCTTGGCCACCTCCTGCTGCTGGCGCTCGTAGGCGGCAGCCTTTTGCGACTGGTAGATGGCGTACATCTCCTGGAACTTGTCGTAGTTGCCGCTGTAGCGCGTCAGCTCGCAGTTTTCCAGATGGTAGATGACGTTGACGACCTTATTAAGGAAGGGAATATCATGTGAAATTAAGATAAAGGCATGCTCATAGTTTTGTAAAAACTTAGTGAGCCATTCGATGTGCTCCACATCAAGGTAGTTGGTGGGCTCGTCTAAGAGCAGGATTTGCGAATTTTGCAGCAGCAGCTTGGTCAACAGCACCTTGCTACGCTGGCCGCCGCTCAGCTCGCTTACGTCCTTATCCAGGCCGATGCTGCCAAGGCCCAGGCCGTTGGCGAATTCTTCGATCTTGCTGTCCAGGGAGTAAAAGCCGCTGTGCTCCAGCTCGGACTGGATTTCGCCGACGGTGTTCATCATCTTATCCATTTCCTCGGGGGTAGCGTCGCCCATCTTGTCGTACAGCTCCAGCATCTGCTGCTCCATGGCGTACATGCCGTCAAAGGCGCTGCGCAGCACCTCGCGGATGGTCATGCCCTTTTGCAGCGTGCTTTGCTGGTCCAAATAGCCGACGGTGACCTTGCCCGGCCATTCCACCTTGCCCTCGTCCGGCAGCACGTGGCCCGTGACGATGTTTAAAAAGGTGGATTTGCCCTCGCCGTTGGCGCCGACGAGACCCACGTGCTCGCCGCGCAGCAGCTTAAAGGAAACGTTTTCTAAAATCTGGCGTCCGCCAAAGGAATGCGAAACATTGGTGACGTTTAAGTAGCTCATAAAAATCCTCGCTTTATTTCTTAGTTTAGCTCTGCTATAATAAAAAAAGACCAACTTTATCCCGGTCAGCCTTTACTCAAGTATAACATATCTAGGCAAGCGCTGACGGGTGCGGAGTCAGGCTCTAAACGTGCTTATTATAGCAATTTGCCGTACTTTAGTCAATAATTGAGGAGGAATTTTTATGCTGCAAGGAAACAAAAATGATATAGAAAGATTACTGCCCTACGTCAGTGAGCGCCTGCAAAAGGCACTTGCCTACATTGCCGCCACCGATTTTAGCAAGGTGGCCAATGGTGAATACGAAATTGACGGCCGCAACGTCTTTGCCCGCGTCAACACCTATGACACCGAGCCTAAGGATGCACGCCGCCCCGAAAAGCACAACGATTATATTGATGTGCAATTTGTGGCCGCAGGCGAGGAGACGATTTGGTATACGCCGCTGACCGCTGCCTGCGTGGAAACCGAAAACAAGGCCGCAAAGGAGGACGTCATTTTTTATGCCGATCCCAAGGAGGCCAACTGCGCCGTGCTCGCCGCAGGCGACTTCGCCATCTTCTTTCCGTGGGAGCTGCACCGCCCCAATTGCAATAGCGGCGAGGAGGCAAAATACGTGCAGAAGATCGTGGTTAAGGTGAAGGCCTAAGCCTGACGGCAAAAATATAAAAAAAGTTGCAAAAAAGTGTTGACAAACACGCGCATACTTAGTATAATAACACTCGTGATGTTGAACAACACAGCATTACAAAATATTCCCCGATAGTTCAGCCGGTAGAACACCTGACTGTTAATCAGGGCGTCGTAGG
>CAVAHH010000147.1:0-5057 GCA_963588395.1 bacterium | reverse complement strand
TAGGCAAACACCCTGCCTGCTGCCAAAAACATCAGCTTATCGCAGAACATAGCGGCCAAATTAAGGTCGTGGATGGTCATCAGCACTGCCAGCTGCTTATCCTGTGCCATTTGACGGATAAGCTTCAAAATGAAAAGCTGATTGTACAAATCCAGACTGCTGGTGGGTTCGTCCAAAATAATAATCTGTGGCTGCTGCGCCATAGCACGTGCGACCAACACCCGCTGCCGTTCGCCACCGCTCATTTCGTTCAAAGGTCTGAAGGCGTACTCTTCCAGTGACAGCTGCTGCAGAATCTGCAGCACCAGCTGCTTATCCTGTACGCTAAAGCTAAAGCCTGCATAAGGCAGCCTGCCCTGCAGCACGAAATCGAGCACTGTGACCGGCGAAGCATTATTAATATATTGCGGTACATAGGCAATGATTTTGGCTACCTCAGTCTGCTGCAGCTGCAAAATATCCCTGTCACCAAAGCGGACAGAGCCTGCCTGCGGTCGCAGAATGCCGTTAACACATTTCAAAAGCGTGGTCTTGCCTGTGCCGTTGGTGCCAAGTATGCCCAAAACATCTCCCTGCCCGACGCTAAAGGAAACGTCCTGCAGCACCTGTCTGTCCTTTTTATAGGCAAAGCCCAAATTTTTTACCTGTAAATCCATAGCAGTCACCACCTAGGCCAAGGAACGCCTTTTAAGCAATATTAAATGAATAAAAAGCGGTACGCCCAAAAACGAAATCACAATACCCACAGGAATATTAACCGGGTACAAAATAAATTTGCCAATTGTATCCGCACACAGCAAAAGCAGTGCCCCTAACACAGATGCAAAGGGCAGATAATATAAATGGTTGTCACCTATCACCAGCCTTGCGATGTGTGGCGCTATAAGTCCTACAAACCCGATGACGCCCGTAAAGCTGATAATGGTGGCGGTGAGCAGAATGGCCAGCATGCCGCAGATGACGCGCACCCTGCCCGTGTTCACGCCCAGGCTCTGCGCCATTTCGTCGCTATTGGTCGCCATTACGTTCAGCTTAAGGCAGTAAAGCATCATGATCACAAAGCCAATCAGCGTTATTGCCGCAGTAATAGCAATGCTTTCCCAGGTAGCTCTGTTAAACGAGCCAAAGGTCCACTGCACCACCGCCTCCAGCTTATGCTCCTTGGCAAAAAATTCTATTGCCGCCGTCATCGCGCTAAACAGATAATTGAGCGCGATACCCACGAGCACCAGCGAGCTGGGGCTCATACCAATATAGCGTGCGATGCTGTAGACGACGCAGCCACAGGCGCAGGCACTGACAAAGGCGCAGGTAATCATCCCCGCCTCGCTCTGCAAAAAGACGCCCGTACCAAAAACAATGCCCACGGAAGCACCAAAGGCCGCCGCCGATGATATGCCAAGAGTAAAGGGACTGACAAGATAATTGCGTGTCAGCGACTGCATCACCGCACCTGCCAGTGACAGGCCGATACCGGCCAAAATTGCCAGGATGACGCGCGGCAGACGCAAAAGCACAATCACCTTATTTACAGCTGCGTCGCTGCCGCTGTCCAAGGTGTCTCCTGCCAGCTTCTGCAGAGCCAGCCACAGCTGCAGGCTGCTGACGTTTTTCATGCCCAGGGTGGTAAAAACATAGGCTCCTGCCAGTGTAAGCAAAAGAGCAGCAAGGATAAGCAGCAGTTTTTTTCGTTCGGCAGCCTTATAGCTGCTTGCTAAGCTTTCCATCATCATTCATCCAATTTGTACGCAGGATAGGTGTGACCGCTGATGTAATCAAGATGCTGGTATTTTGTCAGCCAGTCCTTAAACACGTTTTCCGGATGCAGGTCAGGCAAATATTCCGGATAAAGGAATTTGGCGATATACATAGTGCCGACAAGCTTAGACGCACCACCATGCACGTAATGCGACAGCAGTAAAATATGCTTATCCTTGACAGCGCTCACCTGATCCCAGCCAGGACGGCTGCAAATGTTTTGGTAAATAGCCTCATGCTCTGCCTGCTTAGGCGGCACATAGGAGGAATAAACATTGGCATCCGACACCTTGACGATGTATTGCGGATTCTTTTCCACCACAGCTTCAATATCCACAGTGGAGCCCTTAGCGCTGCTGAAAATATTATCTCCATGCGCCAGGTTTACCATCTCGTAAAAATAATCACCGGGTATAGTAGTTCTTCCCGCAGTGCGATATTCAAAATAAACGCTTCTTTTGGGCACGTTTTTGAGCTGTTTATCAATATAAGCCAGCTTCGAGCCAAAATAATCGGCACATTCCTGCGCATTTTGCTCCTTACCGAAGATTTTACCCAAAAGCTTGACGTTGTCAGCAAATTTATCGGTATAATAAGAATCGACGTTGATTACTGCAATGCCAAAGGGAGAAAGCTTTTTTTCGGCGTCCTGCCAGTTGTAATTGCTGGTGAGAATTAAGGCCTGCGGCTTAAGCTCGATAATCTTTTCGTAATTCATATCGCCGCCCTTGCTTTGTCCCACCATCATTTCCTTGGTGAAGCGGTGCTTAAAGCCCTCCTGATCCTGGTAAATATAGTAATCTACGCCCACGACCTGATCCATAGCACCAATGGCGTTGATCAATTCTGCATTATAGGCATTGGCAATAACAGCCCTAGTTACAGGTGCTGCCAATTTTATTTCGCGGCTGGTGCTGTCAGTAATAGTAAAGCCGCTGCTTTCCTTTTCTGTCTTAGTGCTGTTGCTGCCACAGCCTGCGAGCAGGGTAGCCGCCACCACCAGCAAAGCTAAAAAAAACAAAGTTACTTTCTTTAACATTTTCTTCTCCATATGAAAAAATGGCTGCTGCCATAAAAGCAGCAGCCACAAGCTTAACTACTATAGCTTACAGGTCAAATTGTGCAGACAGGAACAAAGTTCTGGGATTGCCCAAAATGCCGTAATTGTAGGTCGGACGTGCCATCCAATAATCCTTGTTGAACGCATTGAACAGGGTTGCACTAAAGGTTACAGGAGTGTTGCTGATTTTGGTTTTGTAGGTTGCGCCAAAATCAAAGGTGGTGAAGCTCGGAACGGTGAGCTCGTTATTGGCATTTGTGTACAGAGGCGCAGAGCTGGTGTAGATCATGCGGCCCCACAGAGACAGGTCATCCTGCGGTGCGTATGCCAGGTTGGCAACACCGCTGAATTTAGCAACGCCCTTAACCTGCTTGCCACGCAGATAGTTGTCGGCAGTATTGCTGTATTCGCTATCCAAATACATCAGGCCGCCCTGAGCAGTCCATTTGTCAGCAAGCTTACCGCCGAAGCCAAGTTCAATTCCACGGAAGGTGTTTTCGCCGTCTAAGGTTCTCACCTTATCGTTGTCAGAAACATATTTATCCATAGCGTTGGCCATCTTCATGTCAAAATAGGACAAAGAAGCGTAAGCATTGCCATTGGTATATTTTACACCAACCTCGTTGGATTTGGTTTTAGCAGGATCCAGGATGCTGCCGGTGTTGAGATAACCAGAGCCTACAGTAGAACCCTGCTGGAAGCTTTCGGTATGGTTAGCAAACAGTGCGAAATTATTATCCGGGCGGTAAACAACGCCGTACAGCGGAGAGGTTGCACTGGACTGGGTGTTCTTGCCGGTGGAGCTGGTGTCGCTGGCAGTGTGTCTGTGCAGGCCCAGGGTTACAGATACCTTGCCGATTTCCGAGGTATTCACAGCGGTCCAGCCATAATATTGCTGAGTGCTGCCAGGCAGTGCCTTGCCGTTATTGGTGCTGATGAAGTCATAAATAGTATGACCTTTATACAGGTTGCCGCTGACAGTACCGCGAGGATTAGCAGTAGCACCCCATTGACCTCTGTACCAGTTTTTATCCCAGGACAGGGCGAATTCGTTCTTAACGTCGCCTGCAGTCCATTTTTGTTTAACACCCAGCTGGAAGTAGCCATTCTTTACGCAATAAGGCTCATTTTGGATGTAGCTGGTGAAATCGCCTGCATTATTAATTATATTGAAGCGGCTGGAGCTGGTTACCAGATAATCATAACCATTGTTGTAGGAATAGCCGCCATTCAAGAAGATCTGGGTGTCATCGCTCAGCTTCTGTACATGGTTCAAGGTAAAGAAGGTGGTTTCCATGCCCAGGTTGGAACCCTTGAAGGAGTAGTTGTTGGAAGCCTTAGGAGCGCTTGGCAGCTTGGTAATGGCTTTATTGGAAAAATCAAAGTAACGCAGCGAATCATATACCTTGCTGTCACGATAGCCTACAAACAAATTGGTATCGGACATCTTGCCATGTACGTCAAAGTTAATGGAGAAGGTCTTTTGCTTAACGTTCTCATCATCAATGGAGGTTTCACCATCTACATGCGAAGCATTAATGCGCAGGCCGAATTGCTTTTTGTCACCAAAGCGGCGGGAAACGTCCAAGTAGTTACCCCAGGAGCTAGCACCGGCAAAGGTTACGGTATAGCGGGTCAGATCCTCAGCACCTGCACGCTTAGTACGCAGGTTGATGCTACCACCTGCGGATTCCTTGGCAGCTGTGCCATATACGCCTACAGAAGCGCCGGAAATAACCTCTACGCCCTCAAAGAAGTTCATGGGCAGATTGTTCTGGGAAAATACACCAGGTACGCCGTTAACGCGGAACTGATAGGAGTTAGCAGCCTGACCACGGATAGAAAAGTCATTATAGATTGTGCTGCTGCTGGTTCTGATGGAAGGAACATTAACCAGGATAGCAGTGGAAGCCTGGCTGGGATCAGCACCAAAGCGCTCGATAGCGCCCTCAGCGATGTTGGTCTGCTGGAAGGGTACATCCATGATGTCCTTATTGCCCATAATACCAACAACACCACTCTTGCTTACAAGGCCACCCGGCAAGGTGTCCCTGCTGCCCTCGACAACAATCTCGTCCAGTTCGCCATGCATAGCGTCTTCTGCACTAGCACCCATTACGAAACCAACGCTGGCTACAGCGCAGAGCACCGACATAACCAGTGCCTTCTTACTCTTAAACATACTCATACACCTCAAAAAAATTTATTTTTCAATCCTTGCTGCCGAGCTTGCCGTGTT
>CAVAHH010000146.1:0-5069 GCA_963588395.1 bacterium | reverse complement strand
CGAAATTACCGTTAAAAAATTTTTCGTTGCAAGGCGATATATAATTGCGAATTTCTATACTTCAAGCTTATGCCTTCTTCTTTCATAACTGAAAGAAGAAGCAAGAAAGGTTCGCGCTTTTAAAAAGCACGGGAAACTCAGCGCTTTTCACCCTTCGGGTACAGGTGCTCGTGCAAAAAGCTTAGCAAAAAGCACTTTACCATAACCCAATTAGTTCGTCGTTGGCGATAGTTTGACTAACCTGCGTAAGAATATATACGATAGGTAAATTGCAGTAATTATTGCATGCAAAAAAACTATACCGGCGCAAATCTTCGCATGATTGCCTGCGCTACGTGGTAGCCGTCGAGTGCGGCACTCATAATGCCTCCGGCATAGCCTGCCCCCTCGCCGCAGGGATACAGCAAATCGTGCGTCACCGACACAAGGGTACCTCTATCGCGCTCAATCCGCACCGGCGCCGACGTACGCGTTTCCACGCCCGTCAGCAGTGCGCCACCATCCGCATAGCCTGCCAGCTTGCGCCCAAAGGCCGCTATGCCCTCACGCAGCGTATCCGTGACGTAAGCAGGCAGCACACTGTCAAGGCTGCAGGCCGCAAGTCCGGGTCTATACGTAGGCTGCACCAAGCAGTCTAGCGAAGCCGCGCTACGCTTAAAAAAGCTGTCCAGATTCTGCGCCGGGGCGTAATAGCTGCTGCCTGCAGCCGCATAGGCCAGGCGTTCATACCGCCGCTGAAACTCCACGCCTGCAAGCGCGCCTGCACCAAAATCGCGTTCATCCACATTCACCACCAGCGCACTGTTGGCAATGCCGCTATCACGCTTAAATAAGCTCATGCCATTGACGACCACGCCACCAGTCTCGGATGCCGCGGCAACCACCTGACCACCGGGGCACATACAAAAGGAATAAGCGGCACGCGTCTTATCCGCCGTATGGTAAACCAATGCGTAATCAGCCGCACCCAAAAGATGGTGACCGGCAAAGTTGCCGTACTGCGCCGCATCAATCAGCTCCTGCGGATGCTCTATACGCACGCCGATAGCAAAGGGCTTGGCCACAATACCCACGCCACGCCGCGCCAGCATAGCGTAGGTATCGCGTGCGCTGTGCCCGCAGGCCAGCACCACCGCACCCGCCGCTATTGTTTCACCGTCTGCGAGCACCACGCCCTGCACACGACCGTTTTTAATCACAAAATCACTCACATGCGCATTATACCGCACGCTACCGCCCAGCTCGCCAATGCGGCGGCTCAGCCCCTGCACCATCGTGCGCAGCTTGTCTGTTCCCACGTGCGGCTTATGCTCGTACAAAATATTTTGGGGTGCACCTGCAGCAACAAAAAGCTGCAAAATATGCGCCATCATAGGGTCGCTTACACGCGTCGTCAGCTTACCGTCCGAAAACGTTCCTGCACCACCCTCGCCAAACTGCACATTGCTGTCAGGGTCAAACTCACCCGTCTGCCAAAAATGCTGCACGTCCTGCTCACGCTGCGCCACGCACTTGCCACGCTCCAAAAGTAGCGGCTTATAGCCATACTGTGCCAGCTCCAGCGCCGCCAAAAGGCCTGCAGGCCCTGCACCGATAACCACAGGCGGTGCGCTCATAGGCAGCGTTCCAGGCTCCAAGGGCGGCAGGCCCTGCTCTTCAAACCTTGTTATATCACGGTCTGCCAAAAGCCTCTTGGCCTGCCTGGCATTAGCATCAACCTCCGCCAAAACATGGTAATTTAGGCAGACCTCGCTTTTCTTGCGTGCATCCACAGCCTTGCGCACAATCTGCACGCTCCCCAGCATTTCCCGGGTAATACCTGCTTTTTTACACACCGCCTGCTCCAGGCTCAGCTCATGCAGCAGGCTGATACGCACGTTATTTATCTTCAGCTTCATCTAGAATCTAATTCCGCCTTTCCACCGAAAACTTTATCTGCACCGTGCGGATTTCGGGGATCACCTTAGCAGGCAGATCCAGCTCGGCAGCCACCACGCTGCTGCCATCCAGCTTACTGATATCCACAGGCTTGGTCTTAACATCCTTCAAATCCTTGAGCACAGACGGCGGTGCCGTAATATGAATCGTTTCGGGCACAATTTCGGTCTTAGTGACAACCACGCCGTCAGGCAGAGTGCCGCTCAGCACCAGCTTAACGGGAATATCCATAGAATGCATCTGGCTTACCATGGTTGCCTGCACCAAAACGCGCTCCGGAATGATCTTCATATTGGGAATATCATAGCCATCGTCGCTCACAGCCACCAGCTCGCTTTCAACCTGGAAGCTGCCCGTACGGTCCGTAACGTCAATCGGAGCAACCACGCGGTTCACCTTATCAATGCGGTGCGTAGCGCCACGCAGCGTAACCTCCGCCGGCGTAATAGTGCTGGTTCCCAGCGTCATATCACTGGTCACCGCGCCCACAGTACGCGTCGAAACAGGCACCTGCTTTTCGCTCACGGTATCCACATAGACCGACACCTCCTTAGGCGTGACGCTCACTATCTCGCCCCCCGCGTAGGTAACGGTAATGGGCAGGCTCTGCTGTCCCTCGGTAACGTTCTTGAGGTTGATAGAAGCACTCACCTGACCATCGATATTGTCACCGCTGAGCTGGGTGCGCGACCCGCGCACCTTCACCAGAATTTTATCGGGTGCATTAAACACCATCATATTATTAGGCAGATTTACCTGCTGCAGACGCACCTCCACGCTACGCTCGATAATCGGGTTTTGGTCCGTCATAACATACACCCACAAGCCGCAGGCCACCAAGAGACAGATAATGCGTGCCCACAAATTTTCCTTCCGCGCCAGCCTTTGCAAAAATCTCATTTTTTCTCACCGCCCCACAAGCTCTTGATCTTTTCCACCAAGGAATTCTTGACCGCGGTATGCGGCTGGAAGATAGCCGTCCGCAGGATATCCTTCACGTCATCCACCGTCAGATAACGCATAAGCTCGCCATTGCGGGCAATAGAAATCGTACCGGTTTCCTCGCTCACAATCAGCACCATAGCGTCGGACTGCTCGGACATACCGATGCCGGCACGGTGGCGCGTGCCCAGCTCCTGGCTCAGATTGCGGTTCTCTGTCAGCGGCAACAGGCAGCAGGCGGCAACTATACGGTTACCACGGATAATTACGGCGCCATCATGCAGGGGCGTATCCTTAACAAAGATATTCTGGATAAGGCCGCTGCTCACCAGGCCGTCAATCGGCACACCGGTTTCGATACGCTCGGCCAGGCCCGTAGCACGCTCAAACACCATCAGCGCGCCCACCTTATTCTTGCTCATAACCTTTGTGGCGTGGGCTACGGAATCCAGCATTTCCTCCAGCTCCTGCTCATCCAGCTCGCTGCTTTTGTGAAACAGCTTACCACGGCCAATCTGCTCCAGCGCACGCCGCAGCTCCGGCTGAAAGACAACAGGCAGCGCCACCATAATCACCGTCATGCTCTTTTCCAGCATCCAGCTGATAACATGCAGATTCAGCCAGCGGCAGATCACCATAAACACCACCAGCACCATCAGGCCCTTGCCCAAGGTAGCAGCGCGGGTATTTTTCAGCATCAGATACAAACGATAAAGGAAATAGGCAACCACGACAATATCAATGATATCCAATATACCAAGTGTCGACAGCAGGCCTTGCAGCTGAATCATCACATTATCACCTACTAAATTCAAATCAAAAATTATATTACGTTTACACCGAGCTCTCGCAACGCAGATGGGTGCTTATCGGCGATTCGTAAATTAATCCATTTTAAGTATAGCCATGAAAGCCTCCTGCGGCAGCTCCACGCTTCCCACCTGCTTCATGCGCTTTTTGCCTTCCTTCTGCTTTTCCAGCAGCTTGCGCTTACGACTGATATCACCGCCGTAGCACTTGGCAAGCACGTCCTTACGCATAGCGCGCACGTTCTCGCGAGCGATAACCTTGTTACCGATAGCGGCCTGCACCGGGATCTCAAACATCTGGCGGGGAATCAGGCTGCGCAGCTTTTCTACCAGCTGGCGTCCGCGCACGGTAGCGTTTTCCTTATGCACAATAGCCGAAAGCGCGTCCACAGGATCGCCGTTCAAGAGGATATCCACCTTCACCAGGTTGGAATAACGATAGCCGCTCAGCTCGTAATCCAGCGAAGCATAACCGCGGGTAGCGGATTTCAGTCGGTCAAAATAGTCAAAGATAATTTCGCTCAGCGGCAAAGCATAATGAATCATAACACGCGTATCGTCAAGATAGGTCATGTTATCATACTCACCACGTTTTTCCTGACTCAGCTCCATCACCGCGCCCACATAGTCCTTAGGCACGATAATCGTAGCATTTACATAAGGCTCCTCCACATGGTCAATAACGGTCGGATCCGGGAAGAGCGACGGGTTATCCACCATCTCCACCTCGCCGTTGGTGCGGAACACCTCGTAAATTACGTTAGGCGCAGTGGTGATCAGGCTCAGGTTATATTCACGCTCCAAGCGCTCCTTGATAACATCCATATGCAAAAGGCCCAAAAAGCCGCAGCGGAAGCCAAAGCCCAAAGCGGTAGAGGTTTCCGGCTCAAACACCAGCGAAGCATCATTAAGCTGCAGCTTTTCCAATGCGTCACGCAAATTATCGTAATCCGAATTTTCTACAGGATACAGACCGCAGTACACCATAGGCGTAGCCTTGCGATAACCCGGCAGCGCCTGCGGTGCGGGGTTTTGCGCATCTGTTACGGTATCGCCCACACGTGCGTCCTTGACGTTCTTGATGCTGGCAGCAAAAAAGCCTACCTGACCCTCCTCCAGCTCGTCCACGTTCACAATGCCGGGTTTAAAGTAACCCACCTCGGTCACCTCAAACTCCGCCCCTGTCGCCATCATGCGGATCTTCATCCCCTTACGCAGACGTCCCTGCATCAATCGCACGTACAGCACAACGCCCTTATAGGCATCAAACTTGGAGTCAAACACCAACGCCTTAAGCGGTGCGGCGGCATCTCCTGCGGGTGCAGGCACGCGTGCTACAATCGCCTCCAGCACATCCTCAATACCCAACCCGGTCTTGGC
>CAVAHH010000145.1:0-5097 GCA_963588395.1 bacterium | reverse complement strand
TTGCGGTTACGCAGACGGAGAGGCTGGGGGAGTTGTTATAGGAGAGCGCCTTACTCCTCTACCAGCTCGCTCTTTTCGTAGACGGCTACGCCATTTGCGGCGCCATCCATGAGGCTGGCGAGGGCGGTGCCGGCACTGTGCAGGGCGGCGGCTTCGGCGGTGGTCTTGATGCCGCTGAAGGTGCGCGCCTTGTATTTGGTGCTGCCGTCGTCGTTGACGCCGTCTTCTACGTTGATGATGAGGTTGCGTTTGTACATTTCTTTGGTGATGGTCATGTGTGGTTCTTCCTTTCGTTAGTAAATAATTAGGGGTTAAAGTAAAATGTTCTGCTGACTTAAAGCCTCTCCTGCTAGGAGACAAGGTGAATTGCCCGTCAGGGCAAGAGAGGGCGCCCTGGGGCGGGTGGCAACGCGTTAGCGTTGACGGAGAGGTTTCTTCTAGGCCTACGCTTCTAAGAGCTGCATCTGCTCGCCAGGCGGCGCTCCTAAAAGCTCATCCGCCACGAAGCGTCTGCTGTAGAGCTGGGCGCGTTCACGCAGCAGGCTGCCGCCGGGGCGCAGGGCGCGCGTTTCGGGCAGGCCGCTGAGACTCAAAAGGTCCCAGCGCATATCGGGGTCGTTTTGCCCGGGGCCATAGCCGTCGATAAGGGCGGCCTCGGCGTGGGTCTTGACGGTGCTGAAGGTTATCTCCAGCTGTAGCTCGTGGCACAAGATGGCGGTGACTATCGCCATCTGCTCCACCTGCAGCTGCGTGGGGGCAAAGCCTGCGAACACGGGCTGCCACTTGCAGCTGAGTATCGCACCGTAGGCGCAGCACAGCGCTATGCCTATGCTGTTGCTGTTGCGCTTATAGGTGTGGCTCTTTAGGTCCGTCAGCTGGCGGCAGGTTTGGTAAATTTCGCCGTGCTCGCCGATGCTGAGGTGGTAATCGTCAAATACCTGGTCGTAGCGGCCCGCGCTCCAATGCAGGTAAAGGCAGTTGATCTTGCCCTTTGCCGCGGCGGCCAATACGCGCAGCTCGCTGTGGGTGATTTTGAGGGGGTGGGGGACTAGCATGTGTTTGCTCCTTTCGTACGGATGGAGATGAGGCGGAATCTGCGCCTGGCAGAGGGCGGTGCGTTTTTGCCTCTCACTATACTAATAACAATTTTTGCCGATTTACTCACCCCCTGTAAAAGAAAAATTACCAAAAACAAAAAAATTATGTGGGAGGGGTGAGTAAATTGATTTTTTTTGTTATTTATATAGTGATACTTCTTTTTCTTTCTCTCTCTTTTATTAAATTTTCTCTCTCTGTCTTTTTCTTCGCCCAGATCAAAACTACTAACGTAGTTAGTAGTAACCTTGTTCCTAGTAGTACTACCTAAAGGTTAGTAGTTACTTGCGGTAGTAGTAGTACGTGAGGGATCATGGCGCACATACTGCGTCCCTCTTTATTGACAATAAAAAAGAGATTTACCCCAAATACTTGACACAAGAAAAAGTCAAATCCAGACAAAAGAAAAGGCCGAATCCCAAATCCTTGACAATAAAAAAGCATCCCACCCATAGTAAGGCAGGATGCCAAAGATTAACTGATAATAGATTTTAACTTTTTAAGCGCACTGGCCCGGTGCTTGAAAGCTGTCTTTTGACTGCATTTATATTTTTTACAAAACTGTAAACTGCCAATGTCATGCAATATCAGTTCAGCAACAGCATTACGTTGCTTGCAGGAAAGCTCTTTCATCGCTCCCTGTAGCAGGTGCTGTAGCTCAAAGTGGTCTATTTCGTTGACCTTCGCTGCTAATTGCTGGCCTGAATCCTGTTCATGAGCCTCTAGTGACGTGGTATCGCTGACGGATTTTTTGCGTCTGATTTTGTTTAAAAGCATATAATGCACATGCTTCTGCACCAGTCCCGGCAAAAGGCGGTAATTACTGCCCTTGTATTTTTGGATGAATTCCAAAAAGATAACCCAGGCGGTGTTGACGGCGTCCTCGCCCAGCGCGCTTTGCACGCTTGTGCGCCTGGCCTCCTTGTAGATGAGGGGCGCAAAGTCGTGGCACAGCCTTTCTATGGCAGTGCGTTCGCCTCTTTGGGCGGCCTCGATGAGGTTCTTGAGCTGCGTGGGCGTGTGGGTGAACCTTTCCTTGGGTGCGATTTTTATATTGTCCAAATCCTTTCTGTAGCGGCGCACTCTTGCCGCGTATGACAGAATTCTGTTCTGTACTGCATCAAGCTTGATATAGATATTATAGCACAGAAAATTGTGAAAAGTAAAAAAGCGGACACATCTGTCCGCTTTAGCCATGAAAATTTATTTATGTAATACGCTATGTAAAAAAGTATGCGGAGGCGGTTACATGGATGACGGGCGCGTTTTGCTGGCTAAGGTGATTGGTGAATATGTGGTGTCGTTGCGCAAGGATAAAAACATCCGTCAGGAGCGCCTGGCGCGCCTTGCCGGGGTGGAGCAAAGGACGTTGCGGCGGCTTGAGCGGGGGCAGGTGGATGTGAGCGTTTTTGTGCTGCGGCAGGTGGTGCTGGCGCTGGGGGAGGATATGACGTGTTTTTGGCAGAAGGTGGAGAGGAATTTGAAGATTATGGGGGAGTAGAGAAATGGTGTTTGAAAAAGTGAAGAGGGATTGATTTTATTTTTTTAATGTGCTTTGTCTTTACGGGGGGGGACGAATGTGTTAAAATAAAAACATATTCGCTAAAAAAGTAAGGAGTTGTGATGATGGCAACCAAAAAATCCTCCAAATCGGTAGAGCCAAACGTTGCAGATATAGCCAATGGCTGGTTAAAACAATACAAGGTTGATTATAAGCTGGAGCAGGAAAGCCTTAACGCTGAAATAGACAAGGCACTGGATGAATACCTGTCTAAAAGTGGCGGTAAGGGTGGCAACAGACCTGATGCTAAAGCCTTGCTTATAGATAAATATCTCAGAAAATGGCCTATTTTGATTGAATACAAGGGCTACAAGGATAAGCTGGTAAAGCTGGATGCAGATGGCAGGGTAGAAAACAGAAAGGCTGATAACGAGCCGAACTACCAAAATATCAAGGGCTATGCTGTAAATGGCGCAGTGCATTATGCAAACGCTGTTTTGCATTACACCAGCTATGAGGATGTCATCGCTATCGGTATAACAGGCTACAGGGATAATACCAGCGGCCAAATTGTTACGCAGATAGGCGTATACTATGTTTCTAAAAGGAACCTGGGCTTTGGCCAGGAGGTGGGGCAGTACAACGATTTGTCGTTTCTTAAGGACGAAAACTTTACTGCCTTTGTTAACCGTGTAACCGAGCTGCAGCTTAGCGACGAGGAGCTGGAAAAGCGCAAGGAAAAGCGTGAGGCTGAAATTGAAAAAAGCCTTATGCAATTAAACAACGATATTTATAACAACGAAAGGGGCTTGGGCGAAAATGACCGTGTTTATTTGGTTGCGGCCTCCATCATCGCCACGCTGGGCGTGCCGGGCAAGGTTGCGCCACTAGAAAAGTCTGATCTGAAAAGCGTCAGCGAACCAGGCAACACTGATGGTGAAATCATGATTCGCAAGATTAAGGCCTTTTTGGAGCAAAAGCATCTGCCGCAGGGCAAAAAGGATTTGATTGTCCGCACGCTGCAAAATACATTGGAAACAGATAACATCAACAAGGTGGAAAACGGCGAAACCCAGCTTAAGCGTGTGTTTAGCAAAATTGTTGATGATCTGGGGATTTATTACAAAATTGGCCTGACCACGGATTTTACCGGCAAGCTGTTCAACCAAATGTACAGCTGGCTGGGCTTTAGCCAGGACAAGCTCAACGACGTAGTGCTTACACCGTCCTACGTGGCACGGCTTTTGGCGAGGCTGGCACGCGTCAACAAGGATTCGTATGTGTGGGACTTTGCTACTGGCTCAGCAGGGCTTTTAGTGGCAGCCATGAACGAAATGCTTATAGATGCCAAAAACAGCATCACCTCTCCCGAGCAGCTGCAGCAAAAAGAGCTGCATATTAAAGCGCAACAGCTTTTAGGCCTAGAAATTCTGCCCAGTATTTATATGCTGGCTATTCTTAACATGATCCTTATGGGGGATGGCAGCTCTAATATCATGAACAAGGATTCACTCAAGGATTACAACGGTGATTATGGCTTTAGCAGCACCGTCAGCAAATACCCTGCCGATGCCTTTGTGCTGAACCCGCCGTATTCTGCTGATGGCAACGGTATGGTGTTTGTCGAAAAGGCACTTTCTATGATGCAAAGGGGCTTTGCCGCTATCATCATCCAGGGTAGCGCCGGCACCGGTAAGGCTGCGGAATACAACAAAAGGATTTTGGCAGGCAACACGCTTTTGGCCAGCATCAAGATGCCCGTAGATTTGTTTATTGGCAAATCCAGCGTGCAGACTTATGTGTATGTGTTCCGCGTGGGCGAGGCGCACCAAAAGGACGACGTGGTGAAGTTCATTGATTTTACTAATGACGGCTACACCCGCACCAACCGCAAAAAGGCAAGCAAAAACCTGCGTGACACCGACCACGCCAAGGAGCGCTACCAGGAGGTAGTAGATTTGGTGCGCTATGGCAGTGGCAAGCTGCACTACTTTGGCGAAAAGGAGTATTACGAGGGTCACATAGACCCCAATAGCGGCACCGACTGGAACCAAAGCGCCCCCGTTGACACCAGGCCGACGCTGGCAGACTTCAAAAAGACCGTTGGCGACTACCTTGCCTGGGAGGTAAGCAACATTTTGAAGCGCAGCGTGGAGGATGAGCGCCTGGGAAAATAGATGCCTCACTTGACGCTAAGCTGCAAAGCGTGGAGTGGGGCGAGTACAGGCTGGGGGATTTGTTTGAGAGTAGTAATGGTGATTTTGATATACAAAAAACTCATATTAATGGCAAAGGGGATTTTGTTATAACATCTGGATTAGGTAATAACGGAGTCTTGGGTAAATCTAATATTCCTGCAAGAATCTTTTCAAAAGGGACTATTACAGTTGATATGTTTGGAAATGTTTTTTATAGGCAATACGATTACAAAATGGTTACACATGCACGTGTATTCTCTATAAAATCATACAAAGAATTATCAGTACGAGAAGGTATATTTC